>CALDJV010001032.1 GCA_937899305.1 uncultured Cytophagaceae bacterium | reverse complement strand
GATTTTTTGGGCAATATGCCTCTTAATCAAAATGCTTGCCGCTCACTAATGGTTGTAGAAAGATTTTTTAAATTTAAATGCGAATAAAAACAAAAAAATCAATCTACAACAATGTTAAAATTAAAGAAAAAAGTAATAGAAGCCGAATTAGTTCCTCATTTAAGTAAAGGCAGTCGTGGTTCTGATATTATGGTAGGTACTTGGCGAGTAGTTCGTGCCATTCTTTATCGCCTCAAAACTGGATGTCAGTGGCGCGAATTGCCCATTATGGGGCTATGTAATAAGTCTATTACTTGGGAATCAGTTTATTATCATTTCCGTAAATGGGTCAGGGATGGTAGTTGGCGCCGGATATGGGAGGTGTTGTTGAGATTGAATCGTCATATTTTAGATATGTCTTGTGTTTCTCTGGATGGTTCTCATACACTTGCAAAGCAGGGAGGTCAGGCGGTAGCTTATCAACACCGTAAAAAAGGAAAGACCACTAACATGTTATTTTTAACTGATAACCAAGGGATTCTATTGGCTTGTAGTGACCCATTGAGTGGAAACCATCACGATTGTTATCAAATTATTGAGGCAATGAATACAATAGAGCATACGCTGAGGCAGGCAAATCTATCTCTGGAAGGACTTTTTATGAATGCGGATGCGGGTTTTGATGCTCAGGAACTCAGAGATTGGGCGAAACGAAAAGGTGTACATGCCAATTTTTGCATCAATAAGAGGAACTCAAAAAATAAGGACAGAGAAGACGATTATTTTGATGAACTTTTGTATGAGCAAAGGTTTGTCTTAGAGAGAACAAACGCTTGGATTGATGGATTTAAGGCCTTAATTATACGCTATGAAAAGTTAGCTGATGTTTGGTTGAATTCACATTACATTGCTTTCTCTATTATAATTTTAAGAAAAATCGGATATAAACCCTAAACAAGTTCAATTCCAGTTTTTTTCATGTATAATCATGCATACTCTTTTTGTATTTTATTCGGGCCATGGTACTCCTGATACTAAAAACTTCAAAGGGTATTTTGTCCCGATGGAGTGTGATCATCAATACATCGCCAACCAAACCGAAGGAATTCCTTACTGGGCAAGGCGCTTACACAATGTAGAACAAATGCCGGCATTACGAGGTAAAAACAAGGAAAAGGTTTTTGTGCAGTATTAAGTAACGCGTTCGCAATAACTGAAAAAGCGAGTAGGTTTCCCTCCTCGCTCCTTACAAAACGCTTAAAATGTAAAATTGTCAGTTGAGAAGCGTATACCACTTTCCTATGCCTTGATAGGCTCCTCAAAATCCATCATTACTTGGTTTTTCAAAATATCGTCCATGGTTTCTCGCTTACGGATCAAATGGGCTTTGCCATTGTGTACCAACACCTCGGCCGGGCGAAAGCGAGAATTGTAGTTGGAAGCCATGCTAAACCCATAAGCACCTGCATTTTTAATCGCAATGACATCTCCTTCGCGCACTTCATTGAGTTTGCGGTCCCAGCCAAAGGTATCAGTTTCGCAAATGTAGCCTACTACAGTATATACTCTAGAGGTGGCTCCCGGATTAGACACATTGACGATGGTATGGTAGGAATCATACATCATAGGACGAATGAGGTGATTCAGTCCTGAATCTACTCCTACAAATACTGTAGCAGGAGTGGTTTTAATGACATTGGTTTTTACAAAAAAGTGTCCGGCCTCGCTTACCAAAAACTTACCAGGTTCAAACCAAATCTCTAAATCACGACCATAGTCTTTGCAAAAACCCTGGAATCTCTTGGTGAGTTTTTTACCCAAATCTTCAATATTGGTGATTACATCGCCTTCTTTGTAGCCCACTTTAAATCCACTACCAAAATCGATGAATTCTAAGTCAGGGAAATCTTGCGCTAGATCAAACAGGATGTCAGCCCCTCGCAAAAACACCTCCGCATCCAAAATATCTGACCCAGTGTGCATGTGTAGCCCGTTTACTTTGATATTGTTGGTTTTGACTACCCGTAGCAAGTGACGAGCCTGCAAAATGGAAATGCCAAACTTGGAATCGATGTGTCCTACCGAGATTTTTGCGTTTCCACCCGCCATCAAGTGAGGGTTTACCCTGATGCAGCAAGGCACCGAATCACCAAAAGCATGGCCAAACTGCTCAAGAATCGAAATGTTGTCAATGTTGATATTCACTCCTAGCTCTACGGCTAACTTTATTTCTTCTAAAGACACACAGTTGGGGGTAAACAGGATCTGGTCGGGCTTGAAACCAGCTTTTAACCCTAAATGTACTTCCTGAATCGAGACCACATCCAGTCCTATTCCTTGAGTACGTAAAAATTTGAGTACTGATATATTGGTCAATGCCTTCGCAGCATACTTAATCTTCAGATTTGCACCAGCAAAAGCTCCTTTCAACTGATTGAGCTTGGTGGCCATTTTTTCGGTATCATACACGTACAGAGGAGTATCAAATTCGCGACAAATTTCTAAAACATCTACTCCTTGAATTTGGTAACGTCCGTCAACTAATTCCATGAAAAGGTAAATTTAAAATAAGATAAACTAAAAAACTTAGATAAGTACAATCGAAAGCCTAAGCTTATACGGGCTCAAATTATGAATAAAAGCGAATTTTTGTTATATTCACAAGCTTTTTTTTCGGTTCAAACCAAAAAAACTATCTCAAAACATGATTAAAATAGTTCCTTCTATTGCCATCATGGGTGGTAAAGTAGTCCGTACGATTCGAAGTGATATTGATCAAGTACAAATCTACGACAACAACCCGCTAGATTTGGCTCTAGAGTTTGAAAATAACGGTATCAAGTATTTACACTTGGTAGACCTAGACGGAGCCAAGGCCCGTCAAATAGTAAACTATAATATTCTGGAGATGTTGTCAAATTACACCAATCTTCAGATTGATTATACGGGTGGTATTACCCGAGATGATGACATCAGAACAGCCTTTGAATGTGGGGCCAGTCACGTGACAGCTGCTACTGTAGCGGTACATGAAAGGGAGAAATTCTATTCTTGGATGATTACTTATGGTGGTGAAAAAGTCATTCTTGCTGCCGATTCTTTGGACGGAGTAGTTCGCACCAAAGGTTGGAAAAAAAATACCGGGATAGACCTTTTGGAATTGCTTGAATTTTATTGCGAAAGAGGCATCAGGTATGTCAAGACGACTGAAATTGGACGTAATGGTACGCTAGAAGGCCCTCATTTTGAGCTTTACCAAAAAATCAAAGAAAAATTCCCAGAATTGAGCATCTTAGCAAGTGGAGGAGTTCGATCTATAGAAGATATTGACCAACTAGAAGCCAGCGGAGTAGCCGGAGTAATCATTGGTAAATCTTTCTATGATGGCAAAATTAAACTCAAAGACTTACAGAAATATACTTCTGTACCACATTAATGCTCGTATTTATCATCATTTTTAAGTAAACCCCCAATAATATTATACCCAAAGTATTTCCTGGTGCGATGTATATCGCACTACCCCACTTGGGTATCTTTCCAACATTTCCTCCAAATTACTTACACTCTACCTTTTCACCTGCAAAAGCCCTGGTTTAATTTATTTTTCAAAAAAAGTCATAAAACTTACATTTAATTCGTTTGTACTTTTATAACTTCGAGTACTAATATTTCTATCAAAAAGTGTTCAGAACCCGAGTAATATCCCTTAATTGTTTTATATCAATTTTACTATTTTCTTCAATATATTTGGGACATCACATAAGTAAGTTTAAATTTATAAGACTATTTGAGAAACATTTATTACAAGCGGCTTTATGAAAATCAGGATATTTTTATTTGCAGCACTGATGCTATTGGGAGGGCTGACGTGTAAAGCACAATACCAGGCCAAAGACTTGGAAAGATTGCTTAAGCAATACAATGAAACCACCAGTAACTCCGAAAAAGCAGAGATCCTTTACAAAATTGGACTCTGGTATGAGCATGACAAAGGCTACGAAAAAGAAATTCAGTACTTGGAGCAGGCTTATCAGTTAGAACGAAAAGCGGACAATGAAGCAGGCCAAATCAATAACCTAGAGCATATGATATATGCTTACAAACAAACCGGTTTGTACCCTGATGCCATCAACCACTCTAAAGATTTGCTGAAATTATATCGGAAGCAGAATAATGATAATGCCTACAACAAAACCCTTAAGGACCTCTCGATGTTGTACAAACTCAACCACAATTATCGGCAGGCCATTGAAACGGATCAAGAGTTGATAGCCATCCATAAAACAAACAATGATCAAAAAGCTTTGGTAAAAACTTATGCTGACTTGGGCTTTTTGAATTTAGAATTGGATAATGCTAGTCAAGCTTTGAAAGCGTACGACAATGCCCAACGAATCAACCAAAGCATAGCCGGGCAAACCAACCTACAAGGCGACCTGCTCATCAATATGGGTTTTATATTTGGCCGGGAACTCAACCTGCCAGACAGAGCAAAAGACTATTACAGGAAAGCCCTTGTCTTGAAACAACAAACCAATGATTATAGTGCTCAAGCCCTGCTACACAACGAGATAGGGCAAATTGATTATAAAAGTGGTCGGAAAAAAGAAGCTCAAAAAGATGCCCAAAAAGCCATTGCACTGGCTAAAAACCACCCAGGAAATCAAAAATACAACACATTGGCCAAGAGTTATCAGTTATTGGCTGACTTACACGCCAAAGACAATGACCATAAAACTTCGGCCCAGTATTATGCCCAGTATCTCGAGGTGCAGAATGTGTTGGATTCGCTGGACAGCCAACACCTCAGAGCTCAACAAAAAAAGCTCCGTAAAGTACAGGCCGAACACAAAAAGACAAGGTCGCGTTTATTTGCTAAAGAACGACGAAGAAACCGTATGCAGGATCAAATTCTGAAGCAAGAAAATGAGCTGAAAGCACTGAAAATCAAAGAAAAAGAAGCCGATATCATCAGAAAACAACAACTGCTACAGCAAGAGCAACTCAAAACTGCTGAACTAGAGAAAGACAAGGTGATACAACTACTGGCCCTCGCCGAACAAAAGCAAAAAACTGCTGAACAGAGTGCTCTGGCAGAAAAACAACGCTTGTTGACAGAAAAACAAAAGCTGGAAAATGAAAAAAAACAGGAAGCACTTGAGCGGGCCGAACAAGAGAGAATTGCAATTGAGAAAGAAAAGGAGCTACAAAAAATCAAGCTGGATGCAGTCCAAAAAGCCGAGAAACTAAAAGCCCAGGAACTTCAGTACGTAAAAGAACGCAATCGAATGCGGGATTATCTCTTTGTTTTATTTGCCATTGTGGTGGTACTGGTCATTATGGGTCTGGTTTCTACGGTACGATCTCGCAAAAAACTGCAGGCAAAAAATAATTTATTAAACGAAGCCAATCACGAGATCAATGAACAAAAGGAAGAGATTTTGGTGCAAAATGAAGAACTCAATACCCGCAATCAACAAATTGAAACGGAGCGGGTAAAGTCTGACAATTTGTTACTCAATATTTTACCCTTCGAGACCGCTCAAGAGCTCAAAGACAAGGGCAGTGCTACTCCTCGACATTACAAACAGGTATCGGTGCTATTTACTGACTTCAAGGGCTTTACTCAATTGGCCGAAACACTTCCTCCTGAAGATGTAATTACGGAGCTCAATCATTGTTTTACAGCTTTTGATGATATTTGTAAGAAGCACAACATCGAAAAAATCAAAACCATTGGAGATGCTTATATGGCCGCAGGTGGGATACCCGTGCCCAACACCAGCAACCCGGTTGATGTCATCAACGCTGGATTAGAAATGCAGGCTTTCATGACCCAGTGGAAAGCCGAAAAGGTAGCTCAAAACCTTCCTGTTTGGGAACTCAGACTTGGGATTCATACCGGAGAAATTGTAGCCGGCGTAGTAGGTAAAAATAAATTTGCTTATGACATTTGGGGCGATACTGTCAACTTGGCCTCTCGAATGGAGAGTTCAGGAGAAATTGGTATGGTCAATATCTCAGGCAGTACTTACGAGTTGGTCAAAGATCATTTTAAGACAGAGTACCGAGGAAAGATCAAAGCCAAAAACAAGGGGGAAATAGATATGTATTTTGTGAAAAATGGGAAGTAGTGAAGTATCAAATCTATTGTTATATTGTTCCGCTTCGCTTATTGTTGTATTTTTCTATTGTTACATTGTTCCGCTTCGCTCATTGTTAAATTGTTGCGCGAAGCGATGATTAATTTCTTATTTTTCGCAAATATGATAATTCCTATTGCACCGCTTTACGCTACTATGGACTATGGACCATCGACTATGGACTTTATAACAAAAACTCCCAACTAAAGAAAACTACGAAGGCAGTATCTCTGCTACCCGAACCACAAAATGCTCGTTGAATTGGGCTTGTGCTTGGTCTTTGAGACTAAAAATATTTTTTTGTTGGTATGCTCCTGCTTTTGGTGAATGGAAAACTTCCAGCTGTTTTTCCTCCAAATTGACAATCCAATATTCTGGAATGCCCGCCTTTGCGTATAAAGGGGCTTTGATTTTGCGATCAGTCTCCAAGGTACTGTCGGCTACTTCAATCAATAACAATACATCTTGAGGAGTAGGGTGTGTATCAGCATAAAAGTCTGCCTTGTATTTGAGGAGTGCTAAATCGGGCTCTGGTTCTGAAAATTCACCTAGAGCAATTGGATTTTGTACTGATATAATTACTTTCTCTTCTAACTGATTGACTAGACGAGTTTTAGTCAATAGGTTAGTCAAACGATTAACACAACTTGCATGTTTACTTCCAGTAGGACTCATCTTGATAATTTCTCCTTCGATCAACTCAATGCCTTTTTCCTTTAAAATGCCCACCTTTCCCATCAAGTGGTATTCTTTTACATTGATCAATCTTTTTTGGAGGGTAGCCGTCATCTGTTTTATGCTTGATATGTATAAATATAACCAAAATTATCTTATAAAAAAACTCCCCAAGTTCTATATTGGGGAGTTTTAAGGGAGTATCTAAAAAATAACATACCCAATTATTAGCTGTTCTTTCACGAATATATTTCGTTATTTTTCTTGCCCGTAGCACTGCTATGGGCGTAAAAAATAACCTCATCTATCCGCAAAACTACTGGCTCTAATAGGGAGACTATTTATCACATCCTCCCTAAGTAAAACTACATAAATAACTTAATCCATTTGACTAATTTCTTGCTGCCATGCGTCCCAAAAAAATAGTGCGAATAGCGCGGCTATTAGCCAATTTTTTCAGTCGCCTGACAACAAGCTATTACATCAAATTTAGATTAGTTTATTTTTTCCGTTTTACTAAACTTGAAGTTATCATAAATTCTTTGTCAAAAATCTAAAAATACGAGTGCTTATTCCTTGGCTTCATTTTGAATCATTACCGCAGGTATTTGCTTCTGCGATACCAATGCATTGAACTTAGGAATGTCACTGCTGATTACTTCCTTAAGTGCCTTTAGCTGCACATTGATTTTTGCGGTGATGTCTTTCTTCACTTCGTACATTCCGCGAGTAGGTTTGGTATAGGCAAACCCAGCATAAGACCCTACCGTAGAAAGTTTGTTGTTCAAACGAATTGGAAAATTTAGAGGATCTTGACGACTACGGTTTTTGGTTTGGTAAAGTGCCTTCTCAATTTTACCAATTTTCTTGACAATGCCTTTACCCATTTCTACCACATCTTTCATGTTTTTGTTCTCACCCAAACGTGCGGATACGCTCCTAATGTCACGACGAATCTTACGGATTTGCTTGATCGCTTGGTGGGTTTCAGTCACTTTGTCTCTTACCTCCATCAAAAACTTAAACTGCGCCTCTAGATCTGCTTGTGATGCCTCAATTCTTGGATCCTTCACAATCTCAAACTCCTGGGTTTGGGTTTTGCCAGCCGCAGTTAATTTTACTTTGTATTTACCAGGTACTGCTCTTGGTCCTGCTCGATTACCAAACCACAAGATCATTCCTTTGAAACGTTCCGCGCCTTCGTAACGCAAGTTCCAAGCCATCATGTTGCTTCCTTTTTTGGCTTTCAGCCTACGAACCGTTACCCCATTTACTTTGACTGGCTTTTTGTTTTTGGCCTTTTTGGTGGTGTAGCGGGCAATCAACTTATCGTTGGCATCGGTAATGTCAATAGTTACCGGGTTGTCCTTCCCAGGTTTGTCTTTCAAGTAGAAGCTAATTCTAGCCCCACGAGAAGCATTTCCATTATACGTTTTACGAGGTTTAAACAAGTGTGCCGTACTTTTCTTTACTTCACTGTTCAATTGATGTAGCGGTGTTACATCATCTAAAATCCAGAAAGAACGTCCCTGAGTAGCCGCAATCAAGTCATCATTTTTGATCGCCAGGTCGGTGATAGGCACTTGGGGCAAATTCAGCTGCAATGATTTCCAATTGACTCCATCGTCAAACGATACATACATCCCATATTCGGTACCCGCATAAAGCAAACCTTTGCGCTTGGGGTCAGCTCTCAATACTCGAGTGAAGTGGTTATTTTTGATGCCGTTGGTAATTTTCTTCCAGGTTTTGCCATAGTCGGTAGTCAAGTACAAGTAAGGCTTAAAATCATCTAACTTGTAGCGGGTTCCAGCAATGTAACAACCACCCTTGATGGTTGGATGGGGCTCTACACTGTTGATCATCATCCACTCTGGCATTCCCTTGGGGGTTACATTGTTCCAAGTAGTTCCTCCATCACGGCTTACGTGTACCAATCCATCATCGGACCCTACCCACAATAAGTCTTTTTCGTAAGGAGACTCGCAAGCAGCGAAAATGGTTCCATAATATTCTACACTGGTGTTGTCTTTGGTGATTGGTCCTCCCGAAGATTCCATTTTAGACTTGTCATTTCGAGTCAAATCCTTGCTAATAGGCGTCCAGCTTTTACCTCCATCAGTAGTCTTGAATAAAACCTGCGCAGCAGTATACAATGTATTGGGATCATTGGGTGAAAAGAAAATTGGGAAATTCCACTGAAAACGATACTTCAAATCTTTGGCTCCCCACCCCATTGGGTTGTCAGGGTATACATCAACCGATTGGCGTTGTCGAGTTTTGTGGTTTTGCTTGATCAAGAAACCATCGTAAGACCCACCATATACAATATCGTTATTTTTTGGATCGGCTACAATGTGTCCACTTTCACCACCAGCGGTGCTTTCCCAGGCACGAATGTTCCCTGGACGAGCGGTACTAGAGATCCGAATGGCACTATTGTCTTGTTGGCCAGCATACAAACGATAAGGATAAGAATTGTCTACTGAAACTCGGTAAAACTGAGCAGTAGGTTGATTCATGTAAGTAGACCAGCTGGCTCCCTGGCTTTTTGAAACTTGTGCACCTCCATCGTCGGCAATGGCCATATGATAGTTGTTATCAGGCGAAATCCATAAATCGTGGTGGTCACCATGAGGAGTACGAATGCTCTTATAGGTTTTACCTCCATCTTTGGATCGGTGAAACTGTACATTCAATACGTATACAATGTCTTCGTTTTTGGTATCGGCATAAATACGAGAATAGTACCAAGCTCTTTGACGTAGTTTGCGCTCACCGTTGATTTTTCTCCAGGTTTTGGCTCCATCATCTGAGCGAAACACACCTCCATTTTTATGCTCTACAATGGCCCATACTCGGTTTGAATTGAGCGGAGAAACCGCTACCCCAATGATTCCCAATACTCCCTTGGGCAATCCTTTTGACTTTTTATTTAGGTTTACCCAGTTGTCACCTCCATCGGTACTTTTCCAAAGTGCCGAACCTTTGCCACCACTCTCTAGACTATAAGGAGTACGACGAATTCTCCAAGTACTGGCATAAAGTACGCGTGGATTATTTGGGTCCATTACCAAATCCATTGCTCCCGCGTTTTCGTTGGCAAACAATACCCGTTTCCAGGTTTTTCCACCATCAGTAGTGCGATAAACTCCACGCTCTTGATTGGGGCCAAATAAATGACCTAAAGCAGCTACGTATACCACATCCGGATTTTTAGGGTGGATTCGAATACGTCCAATATGACGAGAATCTTTCAGACCAATGTGTTTCCAGGTTTTCCCGGCATCTACCGATTTCCATATTCCATCACCGTGCGATACATTACCACGAACCGTAATCTCTCCCCCTCCTACATAAATCACATTATTATCATATTCGCTCACTGCAACGGCTCCAATAGAACCTCCAAAAAAGCCATCTGATATGTTTTTCCAGGTAGTACCCGCATCTTCAGTTTTCCAAACTCCTCCTCCGGTAGCACCCATGTAGTAGAGGTCAGGCTTGCCGGGTACTCCAGTCACTGCCGATGCTCTTCCTCCTCGATTGGGACCAATGTTGCGCCACTTCATCGACTTAAAATATTGCTGGTCAGATTGATTGGGGGTTGGTTTAGCTTTCTTTCTGGCATTTCTCTGTCGGCGTTGTGCTTCTGTGGTATAGGGGTTAGTGAATCCTAAAACAATTGCTAGTAGCACACCT
This sequence comes from uncultured Cytophagaceae bacterium, assembly GCA_937899305.1. Taxonomy (GTDB): domain Bacteria; phylum Bacteroidota; class Bacteroidia; order Cytophagales; family Microscillaceae; genus Microscilla. The sequence continues at coordinate 71 of CALDJV010001032.1, read as the reverse complement.
AAGACTTTCCAAGTAGATTGGTAAGGTTGTTTCATTTTATACTTTTTTCAAGTTGTACTATTTTTATAATC
>CALDJV010001031.1 GCA_937899305.1 uncultured Cytophagaceae bacterium | reverse complement strand
TAAGCCTTGGCTTTGGCTTTGGCCACAATGGTTTCATTGAGACGAAAACTTCCCTTGATGGGGTTGAACTTGACTTCAAACTTGGGGCGTTTGTAATCTTCTACCGAAAAAGTGACCGAGTTGGCGTAGTATTTTCCGGCATTACTAGATATCCGCATTTGTCCATTGAGTCCATTGTTTGGGGCAATAAAGGTTCCACTAAAAGTGCCATATTCGTTGGTAGTTACTTTGAGGGTAGCTTGCTTTTGACGATTGACATCATACAGGGTTACTTCGCTCTTGTTGTTGGTCAACAATTGATGGGTTTTGCCATCGGTACTGAGCACAATGCCTTTGAAATAAATGGTTTGGCCAGGACGATAAATTTTGCGATCCAAAAAGAAAAATACCTTGGTGCGGGTCTTTGGTTTAGAAGCTTTGTAACGATATAGGTTGCCATAGGCGTTGTAAAAATTACGGGGCGAAAGGGTATAGATGCGGTCATTGCCTTTGGTGAATTCTACATAAAAGTTTCGTTCCTGATTTTTTTGGCTGTACGGAACCTTGATGTAGCCTTGGGCATTGCTGTAAAAGACACCCCCATTGATTTTGACATAACGGCTCGACCGATAGTTGTACTTGCTCAGCCATACTTGAGCTTTTACTCCCGATAACGGGGCTCCCGACTGACGATTTACGGTGTAGAACTCGGTGGTTCCGTTGTCTACGTTTCGACGGTGCATCCAGGCAATGTCGGAGATGGTAAAATAGGTATAAGCCAGCCCATTTTGACTGAGTTGGAAGTCTTCTCGGTAGCTGGCAATCGCTACATACACCCCATACTCCAGCTTAGGCAGTTTTTCTTCTACACTGTGGTTCTGAAAATCACCATCATCGGGTAAAGTAGACGCCGTAGTAGTCACTGATTTTTTCTTTAGAAAATAGCCTAGTAACTCACTAGTCGAGTATTTTCGTCTTGCCTTCTTGAGCTCCTTCATGCTGGTTTTGAAAAAACGCCAATGCACCTTGTTGATATTGCGATACTTCACCAAAGCTCTAAATGGCTCCCCCGAAAGGTTGGTTTCTTCAATCGTGACTTGAAGGTATTTGTTGCGAATGGTTTTTTGCAAATTTGAACATTGAATGGCTCCATCCGAGTTTGGGAATCGGTCAATGCCAGTTTGCGCAATTTTGAGGGCTTCTTTCTTTTTCCATTTATACCGATCCGATTGCAATGGACGGTATTTTTTCCCCTGATTGTAGATCACTTGGGCAATGGCATAAGTAACCCGTGACGATACCGGAAATTGAAGGCTTTTTTGCTCTAGCTTGCGCAGTGCATCAAGGTACAGCTGATCCTTGTTATTGGCAGTAAGATGACGGTAAGCAAAACTCAAGCGCTTGAGGTCTACGTCTGCCAAAGCCGCCAGATTATTGTCTTTGAGATGAAATTTGATCAGGTCTTGTAAAATAGTGATCATGTAAAACTTGTAAGACAGGGTGTCTTTGGTGGTGATCTTCAACTTGGCAAACTTTTCTACATCTTGTAAGTAGTCATTTTTGTTGAGGGTAAACTGGTAGGCAGGTCGGGTAATGGAGGGTTCGCTACTCTGGAAAAAATCAATGGCTCGATGGGCCAGAAAATCGTACAAAGTAGGCCGAAAAGCACGTTGTTTCACATTCCCTTTTTTGAGCACTTCGTCGTAAATACCAATTTTGGTAGCCTGTAGCTTTGCAGGGTTGGCCAGCGAAAGTCGGTAGTTCCGAACGGTTTCTTGCACGATTTTGTTCAAGTCCCAAGTATCGATGTCTTCCTCCTTGAAATTGGCAGTAGCCGAGCGTTTCAAAAAGCGATACCTATTGACCTGATAAAACTGCCAATAGATTTGGGCCAACATACTATGTAGCAATGGTTTGGAAGGAAACTTGGCCTCATTGGCTTCTTTACGCAGATTGTTCAGTGCCTCCACAAGGGAGTTTTCTTCTACCTGGCCAATGTACCGCAGTTTATAAATGGTACATTTGACCAATTGTCCGGTATTGTTGTCTTTTTTGGCCAGCCCATAAATTTCGTTCATCGCCTTGTAGGCATCTTTAGGCAAACGTTTTCGGTCTAAAGAGTCCACCTTTTTCCATAAGGCATTGTATTTCTTTTTATCAGTCTTTTCGTTCGGGGTATTCTGGGCAAATCCCGAAACCGAAAATAAGCTTGCCAACAACACTGTGTACCACAAACTTGGGATGTGAAAGTTTTTTACCATAAGGTCATTTATTTGATAACCAATATCTGATGTTATGCGATTTTCATTCAATATGCTAGTGGTGAATTTTTACGCAATGTAATGTAGTACCATTGCATCATAACATGGCGTAACATCAATTGCTCAGGTTGGTAATTGTATAATCTATGCTACTTACTCTTTTGTTTTAAACGAGCAATATTAGAATTATTAATTGGAGGACAAATAAAATTAAGAAAAGGAGGAGGAAAAAGCGGTAGAACTGAGAATTATTTTTATAATCAAGGCGTTTCAACCACGATTTATCTTTTTTTGAAGTGAGGGTAAAGAGATGTTCTGATGCCTCAGCCCCTATTGATATTATTCAAATAGTCATTTATCAATCAAATTGGGACATTTTGCCTCTTGATGTGCGTAGTGTTTATATAAAATATAGGTGTCGCATCAAACTTTTAAACGTGATTGAATGATGAAATTAAAATTATTTGTTTTTTCAAGCCTGTTCTTGCTCGCCTTGGGCAGTTGTCGTCAAGGGGTAAAACTTCCTTCCCAAGTAACAGTGGCCATCAGTGGGCCAGGCAACCTTTCTCGAGTAAGCGATGGAAGCTACATCAGCCATTGGAACCTAGATAAGGTAACCGATGTGTTTAAAACCAAGCTCAAGAAGTACCTCAAAAGAAACCGGGTAACGATAGAAGATGGGGGATTTGCCAATACGCCTTATCGCCTGGTGATTGATAAGGTTGTGGTTACCCAAACCGAAAGCCCCAGGTATCACTACGGAAACTTTAATTGCCCTTCTCAAACTGTATATCTCGATCAGGTGAACATTTCGGTGGCTATTTCGCTGCAAAAAGATGGAGTTCCCATCGGTCATTGGAATTTTTCGGAGAGTTGTGAAGAGACCGAAGGAAGTCGCAAAAAAGACAAAGATGATCCTGATTCTTGTACCGAGTATTGTGATCGTCGGATGTTGTTTTTTAGTCTCCGTAAAATGATCAAACGTTGCGCCAAACAAGCAAGGGTACACATCAGTCAAAAAATTTATGATACCGATTTTTAATTTTTTGGTATCCCTATATCTACCTTTGCGTGGCTCCACACTTTCCCAAGGCTCAACCAGGGAGCAATTGTAGAGAGGTAAACCTGGTTGGTGTTCGCATGACAGCATAACAAACCAACCAGGTAAAATATTTAATTTTTCATCTTCTCCTCTTTTGAAACTTTAGTACTGAATGGCTCGGGCCCGGTACTTGAACTCGACACTACTCGCACTGGCAGGACGTTTCTTAAAAGGAGCGGTAAAGGCCTCAACAGTGACTTTTGTTGCTTTGCCTTGCCCCGCATAAATCAGCTTTTTGTCAACCGCCCTAGGCGTCCATTCTCCCACTTCAGTCATTTCCATGGTGAATTCCTCAAAATTGATGTACAGTTTTTCAAATTTATACTTAGGGTCCTTTCCTACATTGTATATCACTACTTGTCCTCCGGGCTGCACTACATTTCGTTTTCCTTTGGCAAAACCATCTTTCCAGGTGCAAACAAGACCTATCTGTAGTTTCGTACCCTCCACCAACGCCCGAGTAAATTCCATTTCAGTCTCTTTCCCTTTTTCGTAGGTAGCTTGGTCACTGGCGCTGTATCGAACCTTCCCTCTAAAAGTTTGTCCATCCAGTTCGCCCCCCGTAACGGTAAACTCCACAAAAAGATCTGGTTTGTCTTTCGGGGTCGTTGAGGTATTTTTTTTGGTTGATGAGGTTTCGGCACCCTCGGTTGTAGACGCTTCGTTGGTACTTGTATTTGCATTGGCAGTTTGTTGTTCACCTTTTTTGCCACACCCCACGAGCACCCAGCAAGCACAAAACAACACACTCCACATCATTTGATTGATCTTCATCGTTTTTATCGTTTATATAAATAAATATTTAGACTTCACGGTCTTTGTCTTAATTTACACCAGAAAAAATTTAAAAGTGGGTCAACCTACTCTTTATTTATTTGAAATCGCCTCATTTTTGGAGTATCCTCGCACGATTGGCTGCACTTTACTTAATTCCATAAATCAAAAAATTGCCTACTTTTGTTGTTCAAATGATCGCAGTTCTGGTCTCAACTCCAAACTATCAACTATTGACAAATACATGAACCCCGAACAGTTTACCCAACAAGAAGACACGATTGTGGCGCTTTCTACACCTACCGGAATTGGTGCCTTGGGCGTGATTAGAGTTTCTGGCAAAGCGGCCCTCACGGTTTGCAACCAGGTATTTCACGGCAAGGATCTGCCCCAACTTCCTTCTCATACGGTGCATTTTGGTACCATTCGCAATCAGGAGAATCAAATCATCGATGAGGTGGTGTTGACGCTCTTCAAGGCTCCCCATTCGTTTACCAAAGAGGATGTGGTGGAAATTTCTTGCCATGGGTCCAATTACATCATTCAGCAAATTATGCAGTTGTTGTTGGCCAACGGAGCGCGTTTGGCCAAAGCAGGGGAATTTACCCAGCGCGCCTACCTCAATGGGCGAATGGACTTGGCCCAGGCAGAGGCCATTGCCGACCTCATTGCATCGGATTCGCAAGCGGCCCACCAAGTAGCGATGCGGCAAATGCGGGGTGGTTTCTCAAAAAAAATAGCCCAACTAAGGGAAGAGTTTACCAAATTAGCCGCTTTGCTGGAGCTAGAACTCGATTTTTCGGAGGAGGATGTGGAGTTTGCCAATCGGGATGAAATGCAGCGGCAGTTGAACCACCTCAAGCAAGCAGTCAGTGATATGGCCCAGTCGTTTGCCTTGGGGAACGCCATCAAAAACGGGGTACCAGTGGCCATTGTAGGCAAACCCAACGCGGGTAAATCAACTTTGCTGAATGCTTTGCTACAAGAAGAAAAGGCAATCGTTTCGGCCATTCCGGGCACTACCCGCGACTCTATAGAGGACGAAGTAGTGATGGAAGGCATTCGTTTTCGCTTTATTGATACGGCTGGACTGCGCGAAACCACCGATGAAGTAGAAAGCATTGGGATTGAGCGGGCTTACGCCAAAATGAAGGAGGCCCGTATCTTGATTTACTTGTACGACGCGGTGCAAGAAACGCCCGAGGAACGGCTGACTCAGATTGAAAAGTTCCAAAAAGATTTCCCCGAAACGACCTTGGTGGTAGTGGCCAACAAAGTAGATGAGTTTGCCCGCTTTGATTTGTTTTTGCCCGAAGGCGTATTGGGCTGTGCCATCTCGGCCCGAGAAAGACAATACCTAGATCATCTTCAACAAATCTTGCTCGAGGCAGTACAAGCCGACCAACTCAGTGAAAATCAGGTGGTGGTGACCAACCTACGGCACTACGAAGCCCTGCAAGATACGCTCAAGGCCTTGGCTCAAGTACAACAAACTCTAGACTTGGGGCTCTCTACCGAAATGGTGGCCAGCGACATCCGCACCGCGATTTATCATTTGGGTGAAATCACCGGACAAATCTCAAACAACGATTTGCTGGATTTTATTTTTAGCAAGTTTTGTATTGGGAAGTAA
>CALDJV010001030.1 GCA_937899305.1 uncultured Cytophagaceae bacterium | reverse complement strand
AATTTATATCAAAAATTTGGATTTGATCACAGTACCTACGCTCATTGCTCTATTGCTAAATGGTTGCGCGAAGCGATAATTATATTCTTTTTTTCGCAAATATGATAATTTCTATTGCTCCGCCTTCGGCTGATGGCTAGTCCCTTCGGGTTCGCTCAGGGCTTCGGGTTACGCGAAACGATGAGTCATATGTACCGCTTTGCGCTACTATGGACTGTCGACCGTGGACTAGAGAAACGATGGACTCTAAAATAAAAAACTACCAACTCCTAACTAAAAAAACTATGGACCGTCGACCGTGGACTAGAGAAATTATGGACTCTAAAATAAAAAACTACCAACTACGATCTACCAACTCCTAACTAAAAAAACTATGGACTAAAGAAAACTACCAACTAAAAAAACTACCAGCCCTCAAAATACTCATACCTGAACCTCATATAATGACCATCAAAAAAAAAGAAACCTACAAAACCATTTGTTCCTATTGTGGCGTGGGTTGTGGCATACGTATTCATAAAGATACTCGAGGAAATCTGGAACTCGAGGGAGATCCTGACTATCCCGTAAACAAAGGAATGCTTTGCGCCAAGGGAATGAATTTGCATTACACAGTGCAAGATCAGTCAGACCGATTGTTGTACCCCCAAATGCGTTGGGGGAAAAACCACCCGTTGCAACGGGTGAACTGGGATATGGCCTTGACTCGGGCCGCAGCCGTATTTAAATCATTGGTGCAACAATACGGGTCCGATTCGGTGGGCTTTTATGTGTCGGGCCAATGCCTTACTGAGGAATATTACCTGGCCAATAAGTTGGTCAAAGGTTTCTTGGGAACCAACAATATAGACACCAACTCCCGACTTTGTATGAGTTCGGCGGTGGCAGGCTATGTCAAAACATTGGGCGAAGACTCGGTGCCCATTGCTTACGAAGACATTGAACTGGCCGATTGTTTTCTGGTGACGGGAGCCAATCCAGCGTGGTGCCATCCCATCTTATTTCGTCGTATAGAGCAGCATAAAGAAAAAAATCCAGCAGTAAAACTCATTGTAGTAGATCCTCGAGTAACTCAAACCGCCGCCCAGGCAGACCTACATTTACAAATTAGCCCAGGTACCGATACGGTATTGTATTATGGTATTGGACGCTGTCTTATTGAGCAAGGAGACATTGATTTGGCCTTTATTCAAAAGCATACCGACGGATTTGAAGCCTATCAACAAGAAGTGATGCAGCGTTCTTTGGCAGAAGTGGCTCAAATTTGTGACGTACCCGAAGGTGACATTCGCCTTGCGGCGCAAATGATTGGAGATGCGAAGGGGTTTTTGACGATGTGGGCCATGGGACTAAACCAAAGTACGGATGGAGTGAACAAAAACCTAGGGCTATTGGCCTTGAACCTGATCACTGGTCACATTGGTAAACCTGGTTCAGGGCCTTTTTCGCTGACTGGGCAGCCCAACGCAATGGGAGGAAGAGAAGTGGGAGGGATGGCGAGTTTATTGGCGGCCCACCGCGATCAGAGTAACCCCGAACACCGAAAAGAAGTTGCGCAATTTTGGCAAGTAGATACTTTACCTGATAAACCTGGACTGACTGCGGTAGACATGTTCAAAGCGTTGAAAGACGACAAAATGAAGGCCATTTGGATCATTTGCACCAACCCTTCGGTGAGTTTGCCCAATGCCCGATTGATGGATGAAGCCATGAAGAAGGCCCGATTTGTAGTAGTACAGGACATTTCTAATAAATCGGATACATTGGCCTATGCCGACCTGGTATTACCTGCGGCAGGTTGGCTGGAAAAAGAAGGAACCATGACCAATTCTGAACGCAGGATCAGCCATCTTTCGCAAGTAATCAATCCTCCGGGGGAGGCCTTACCCGATTGGGAAATCCTTTGCCGATTTGCCAAAAAAATGGGCTTCAAAGGATTTGATTTTGATACTCCATCCGAAGTATATGCCGAGCATTGTGCGCTTACCCAAGGTACCAACATTGATATTTCGGGGCTAAGCTACGAACGTTTACAGCAAGAAGGTTCTTTTCAGTGGCCAGTACCCTCTCCAGCACACTTGGGTTCTCCTCGCTTGTTTACCAATCATCAGTTTTATACAAAAAATAAAAAAGCCCAGATTTTACCGTCTGGGGCAAGCCAGGAAACCGAAAAAACCAGCCAAGATTTACCCTTGATACTGACTACTGGGCGCATACGTGACCAGTGGCATACGATGACCAAAACGGGTAAAGTAAACAAGCTCAACAAACACATTGGATTGCCTTTTTTGGAAATGCACCCCGAAGATGCAAATGCGCGAAATCTAAAAAATAATGATTTGGCAGTGATCTATAATGGAAGAGGAGAAGTGAGAACCAAGGTGCAAGTCACCCAAAAAATCAAAAAAGGGGTGGTTTTTCTTCCTATGCATTGGGGCAAAACCTTGAAAAACGATTTCAGGAGAGCCAACAACCTCACCAATGAGGCATGTGATTCTATCTCTAAGGAGCCTGGCTACAAGTTTTCGGCCGTACAGGTAATCCGTTATAAAAAAGCAAAACAAAAGCTGATTTTGGTGGGGGCAGGAGCAGCAGCCTATCGTTTTATCAATACTTATCGGGAGTTGAATGAGGTGGACGAAATACAGGTGTTTTCTAAAGAACCTCACCCTTTTTACAATCGAGTGCTATTGCCTGAATACGTGAACGAACATTTGGATTGGTCTTCACTTATAAAATTCAAGAATGGAGAGTTTGAACGGTTAAAAGTGTGCTTGCATCAAGCTACGAGCATTGAGAAAATAGATCGGGAAGCTAAAATGGTGGAAGACTCTAAAGGGAACCAACATACGTATGACAAACTGATATTGGCCACTGGGAGTCGGGCATTTTTACCTCCGGGAGTTCCCATTTATTTACCGGGAATTTTTACGCTAAGAAGTCGACAAAACGCGGATGAGCTCAAAAAATACTTGCAAGATAAAAAGCGGGTAGTCATTGTGGGGGGAGGGTTGTTAGGATTAGAATTGGCGGGGGCTTTACGGGAAATGCAGCTAGAAGTAACCATTGTACAATTGGCTTCACGATTGATGCAGCGACAACTCGACCCACTGGCAAGCAAGCTTTTGCTCGAGATTGTAGAAGAAATGGGAGTACAGGTATTTCTAAACGACGAAGTGAAGGAGATTGCTTCATCAGAACACGATGCGGAACTGGTAGCCCATCTCAAAAGTGGCAAACCGATTCATTGCGAAGCCCTGGTATACGCCATTGGCACCCGCCCCAATGTAGAAATAGCCAAAGCCGTAGATATAGAATGTGGCAAAGGGGTATTGGTCAATGATTATTTACAAACCAGTGATCCGGACATATTTGCGATGGGCGAAATAGCCGAGCACCGTCAAAAACTCAGTGGAATTACCGCGGCGGCGGAAGCCCAAGCCAATGTACTGGCCAATTACCTCAATGGAGATTTGGGGTGTCTGTATCAGGGAACGATTCCCATGAATATTTTGAAGTTGGCCCAAATAGATTTATGTACTTTGGGATTGTCTGAAGTACCTACTGGCGCCAAGGGTTACGAAGAAGTTATTTTGTTGGACCAAAGTAAGCGCTATTACAAAAAATGTATTGTGTACCGAGATAAATTGGTAGGGGCCATTTTGATGGGAGATAAATCGGAGTTTGCGGAATTTAAAAGCCTGATTGAAGAGGGAACCGAACTCTCGGAAAAACGAATGGAGTTGTTGCGTTCGGGAAGTGGCCCAACTCCAGTTCAAGGAGCATTACTTTGTGCTTGTAGCAATGTGGGTACTGGAAACATTCAGCAAGCTATAGAGCAACATGGCCCTGATTTCAAGACCATTTGCCAGCAGACCGGGGCGGGGCTGGGTTGTGGTACTTGCAAGTCCGAGGTGAAAAATCTGATAGAAGATTATAAATTAGAGGTATCGAAAAAAGGGTAATCAATCGTGGAAGCATGGAAAAAGAAACAATGACTGCATACAACATACAAGCGCTCAAAGCGAGAAAACAAAAGCTGGTTCGGGTATTTGTCAAAGGAGGGATCATTTCTCCGGGGGATTTACTCAAAGTGATAGACATTTCTCACCAACTGGGCAACAAATACGTCCATTTTGGTTCTCGTCAAGATATTTTATTTCCGACGACTGGGTACCCTCAATCCGAATTGAAAACGCTTTTTGAGCCGCTGCAAGCCAATTATTATTTTGCTGATGAAGCATACCAGAACATTGTAAGTTCTTACGTGGCGCTGGATGTGATGCCCAACAAGCAGTGGTTGGCCCCCCATATTTATCATTACATTTTAGAGAGCTTTGACTATCAACCTCGCTTAAAGGTCAATTTGGTAGACCCTTCGCAAAGCTTGGTGCCTTTGTTTACTGGTAATGTCAATTTTATTGCTTCTACTATCCCTGATTATTGGTATTTATACTTGCGGCTCGACCAATTCAGTACTCGACCTTGGCGGGTACCCCAACTGGTATATGGCTTAGACATTGCCCGTATTTCCAAAACAATAGAGGAGATTGTGTACCACGATTCGTTTGACAATTATGTAGAACTCTACCAAAAGCTGAGCCAGCGTATCAAAGTACATACCCAAGCGATCAAAGAAGACTTGGTGTACCCTGATGCCAACTTTCCTTATTATGAAGGCATGAACCGTATCGAGGAGGGCAAGTATTGGTTGGGTTTGTATTGGCGCAACAATCAGTTCAAGAGTGCTTTTCTACAAGAATTATGTAGGTTGTGTTTGGAAACCAAAATTGGGAAGATTAGCCTCACGCCCTGGAAATCGTTCATTGTACACGGAATTTTGGAAAAAGACCGGTTTGCCTGGGAGAAATTATTAGGAAAGTTTGGGATCAATATGAGACATTCTTCACTGGAGCTCAACTGGCATTTACCGGTGCTGGACGAAGAGGCTCTGGAGCTCAAAAATTATTTGGTAAGGGTACTCGACCAGCAGGATATCAGTACCTATGGACTTACTTTTACCGTCAACACCCAAGGTGATGTTGTACTTTTTACATCGGTAGTCATTGAAAAAAATCCCCGCCAAAGCATCAGCGAACCAGATACTTACAATATCTTGTATTCTAAAAATTTCAACCCAAACTTGAGCGAATACTTCTACTATGCCAAAGACATCCATTCTGAAATCATCCCAGCCTTGTTAATTGAGTTGAGTAGAATGTATTATGATCAGCTGGAGTCTCCCGAGAGCACGCTCGACAAGGCGGCAGATTTGAAGGAATTGCAGCATACCAAACTGATTTTTCAGTGCTCCAATTGTCTGACTATTTACGATGAAGACTTTGGGGATGAACTGGCCGGCATTGCCAAAGGCATTCCCTTTGCCCAGTTGCCCCCCAATTATTGTTGTTCTTTGTGTGGTAGTCCTAAATCTTCGTTTCGCCAAGTGACATAAAGTAAGTACTAAGTTGGGCTATTGGCAAGTACGGATTACCTTTGAGTAGGTTCACCAAAAAAAGCTTTGAACAATGAATACGGAGTTTCCTGCTAAAATATGCTTGTACGCAAAAGTGACCCCTGAGCCTTCTTTTGAGTATCAAGTTCCATTAAAAAACAAATTATTGACTCAATTGCCCGATTTTTATTGGTACGATTTCGATAATTTCTCTGAAGGAATGATCATTGACTACGTCGTGCAGATGGTGCAGCAGGCACAAAGCATTGTGGTTGTGTTCCAGGCGAGCTCCGAGAGTAATTTGGGTAGTTTGTTGAAGCTGATCCCTCATTTGCATCGCCAAAAACAAAAGATAAAAGCAATTTTTTTGGGTGAGCACGCCCAATTGCAAAAAGTACTAAAGCCCTTGAGTCAACGCTGCATCAATCCATCTGAGGCCGAGATACAGGCTTTTATAGCCGATGAATAATGAGAAGGGAGTTACGCTAATTTCAAAAATTGCATCAATCCTGATTTACTTTTTATATTTTTGTAATTGAACGTACATTTTTGCAGCCACCAACCCGTATAGATAGCCAACCAAAAGTTGAGCAAGATTGAAAAAATAACTTTTCGATTTAAACCAGTTGGAAAGAATGACTTTGTTGATCAAAATATTCGGCTGTGGACTACGGACTGTCGACTGTGGACCAAAGATGAACTCTCAACTTGAAGTTAAAACGAAGCTTTATTGGTCTCAGCTCTGGGTTAAAACCCTGCACTTTCAGTGCAATACTTTAGTAATGCGAAAAAATCGGGTCTCGTCTGCGAATTTGAGCAACTTGCCCGCATTGCGACACGGGTTGGCTAAAGAGGACTTTCAGTCCGAGCGCAAAACCCCTGTACTTTCAGTGCAGGGTGGTTTAGTTTTTATGAGTTCCTTAACTGTGTATTCTTATGATCAAAAAATTGATACTTCCCTTCTTTTGTTTGTTGATGGTACAAGCCCAGGCCCAGATTAAATGGCGGGTAGAAGTGATTACCAGCCAATTGAACACCGCCCAAGTAACCGAGAAAGCAATTTTCAACAACCTCAAATCAGACATCAATACTTTTTTGAATGGACAACGCTGGACCGAAGATGACTTTGAAGAAGAGGAAAAAATTGATTGCGACCTGCGTATCAACATTACCAATGCCTTGAGCCTTACGAGTTTTCAGGCTACCGCCCAATTACGTGCGGTGCGCCCCGTATACAAAACCACCTACGAATCGGTACTCATCAATTATGTAGACCGCAATTTCCAGTTCAACTATTCTCAGTCTCAGCCATTGTTGTACAACGACAATGCCTTTAACAACAACCTTACTTCTATGTTGGCTTTTTATGCTTATGTGGTGATGGCGCTAGACTATGATAGTTTTAAAATAGGGGGAGGAAATCCCTACGCGGAAAGAGCGTTGCAAGTAGTCAACAATGCCCAATCGGCCTCTCAACCTGGTTGGCGACCCAATCAAGACCGTCGTAATCGCTATTGGTTGTCCGAAAACCTAATGAGCCAACAAATGAAACCTTTTCGAGAAGGCGTCTACGAATACCATCGTCAGGGGTTGGACCGTTTCTTATTTACCCCGGAGAAATCCCGCGAGAAAATATTTGAAGTCCTCAAAAAGATGGAACAGGTAAATACGCTCAAACCTTCGGCCATACTGATTCGGAGCTTTATGGAAGCTAAATCTGACGAACTCATCAATATTTTTTCCCGGTCGCCCAAAGAAAGGCGTGAAGAAGTCTATAAAATTCTGGTAAAAATTGACCCCAGTAAAACCCAAAAATACGCCAAATTGATTGAATAAAGCGTATGAGTGAACTTGCCCAAGAATTGATAGAGACCAATCTAAAAACCAAGGCACCAATGCTCGACTTGGGCAATTGTGCCTTGGATGGAACCGAGGTAGAGTTGTACCAGTTGTTGTCAGATGCGCATCACATCAAGAAAATAAACTTTGCCAGTTTTTGGAATGAGGCCGATCTCACTCAAGGGAAGTGGGTTTTCAAAGAGACCACAAATTATGAGCGAGGAAATGTACTGGTTCAAATTCCTGAGGGCTTGCCTATTTCTTTAAAGCGCTTGGTTTTATATGAAGTGGGCATGTCAGATCATAAACCAATGTTTCATGATTTGACTCCATTGATGGAACTGACCAACCTTCAGGCTTTGATTTTAAGTGTAAAAATTGCTGAAGGAACCGATTTAACTCCGTTGTCTCACCTTACTGCCCTCAAGGCGCTTGATCTCACTGGTAATTTTTTAAACGATCTTGACTTTATACTTCCTCTCAAACAAATACAAATGTTGGCTTTGTGGGAATGCAACATTACTGATATTGGCCCATTGCAGCACCTAAAAAAGCTAAGAACCCTTGACTTGAGAGATAATGACATCAAAGATATTGCATCTTTAAAAGACTTGACAGCATTGGAAAGCTTGTTGTTTTGGAATAACCAATTCTCTGATGTCTCGCCTTTAACTGGATTAACCAACCTGCATACCCTTGGACTAAATTCTACTTCAGTGACTGACATCACGCCACTCAAGGGTTTGCATCACCTGCGGATGCTTGATTTGGAATATACCGATGTAGAAGATTTGTCGCCTCTGGAAAACCTGAAAAACTTGAATCATCTGAACATCAGTAGGACCAATGCGACTCATCTATCATTTCTAGGGGGATTGAATCAACTGAGTGAATTGTCAGTTGAGGGGAATGCCATTCAAGAGCTGTCCGCGCTACGATATTTAAAAAAACTGAAGAAATTAGATCTGAGCAATAATCAAATTAAGGATGTGTCGTCTCTGAAAGCACTCAAAACCCTTGAGTCATTGTCTTTAGGACATAACCAACTTCAAGATATTACGCGTTTGAGTAATTTGACTGAACTGACTTGGCTTGGCCTGAATGAAAATGATATCCGTGATTTAGCTCCACTGGCGAACCTGAGATCCCTGAGCTCTTTAGACGTAAAAGATTGCCCAATCACCGATTACAAGGTGCTAAAGGGAATCCCTCATTTGAAACACCTCCAAGTATCACTCAATGCGTTTCCTTTTCCACCGATTTGGTATGTGCGCTTACAGAGCAACCAGAATCGAAATTTTGCCGAGTTTGCTGATCTTGACGAATTACCATTTGTTGAGAAAGTATGGCAACTACTTTATTCAAGTGATCCCGCAAATAGGGAACTGGCCCAGCAATTGGCGGTGAGCCAAGGTTGGAATGAGAAAGACTTCAATTTGTACCGAGAGTTGGCGATTCATGGGATGGTTTTATCTACCAATTATTAGGAAGCCGACGGGTTATTGAACGCAAAGCCTTGATTTCCCTCTTCATCGGTTTCGAAAGCCAACTCGAGGCCAATCACATACATCAAATGCGCCCGGTCAATATAAATGGGTAAACCTTCGTATTGGTAAGTCTGATCCTGCTCCGAGGGAGTATCAAACCCCAACAGAAACTCCTGACTTCCCGCACAACCCTTTCCACGAATGCCAATCCGCAAGCCATACTGGTCGGGTATGTCTTTGCTTTGCATAATCTGCTGGGTGGCTTTGAGTGCCTCAGGGGTAATTGTCAAGGGTAATTTGTTCATTAAATTTGATAGTAGATATATACGCTTAACCAAAAAAATTACAAAAAAGCTCCATTGGTCTTGTACACCTTAGTATAATGGAATAAGTTTGCGAAAGTAAAAATACACCAGAATTGCTCTTAAATGCAAAAGGACTGGATGCTTTTGCAAAGTAAGATATTTTATAGCACTATTTAGTAAAATACAATCAATACCTGATTATCAGGGTATAAGCAATAATTTATGAATGCATTAATTGAGATTTTAAAAATCACACTTCCTTCGGCATTGGTATTATATGCCATGTTTCTGGTAATACGCTCATTTACCAACAAAGAACTGAAAGAGAAGTATGCGGTTATCAAGGCCCAGGAGCAAGAAAGATTGATAGAAAACCGAAAAGAATCATTGCCCATCAGATTACAAGCCTACGAACGCATTGTGTTGTTGTTGGAGCGAATTTCCCCAGGTAATATGTTGCGTCGTTTAGACCCTACCGAGGTCGTAGTGGGTGCTTTTCAGCAAATCTTGTTGCTTGAGATCAACAACGAGTTCAATCATAACTTATCGCAACAACTGTACATGTCTGACGAGGCCTGGAACCTTACCAAGCAAGCGGTACAGGAGAGTATCTTGTTGATCAACAACTCGGCGGCATCATTGGAGGAAGAAGCGCCAGGAATTGAGTTATCCAAAAAGATTTTGGAAAACGCCCGCGACCATGACATCAATCCGACCTTTGGGGCTTTGAGTTACGTGAAAGAAGAAGCTCGCAGCTTGTTTTAGGGATTGACTCTCTATGAACTGAGACGATAATCGCTTCCATTTTTTGAAATAGATCGAAAAATGGAAGCGATTGTTGTTTGTATGCCGCCCTTCAAAATTAGAATGAAAGCGTTACTAAAGTATGCATTTGCAGGTAATAGGGTATGTTTTGAAAAAAAATGAGGGGCGTTGTCATTTTTTATAATGGTAAGCATTGTTATAGGTGAAAAGACAATTAGTGAAGATCCTTAATTGCTTAACCATCCAACTGGACACTACCTTATGCAATCATCCAACATACTATGCATTGTCCATTAAAAAGTAATTGCTGGCATTTGCACAGATCCCTGAGATCAATCAACCTATTATCACCCAAAAGCTAAAGCGTGAAAATTAGACAATTTTCACGCTTTTTTTATGGAAGATGTGCTATTATTGCGACTCGATGCATTTTAGGAGCATCAGCTCACTTCTTCAATTATTGATCAGCGTTCATCTATCAATATTTTGCCATTCAACTTCCTGATATTACCCCATAAGTAAAACGGAAAAAATAAACTAATCCAAATTTGATGTAATATCTAGTTGCTAGACGACGATTTAAAACCGTACACTAATTTTTAATCTACTAAGACTTGTATTTGAATACTCTTTATCAGGTATATTTAAAACCGTACACTATTTTTTTTGAGGAAAGATTTGGAAAAGAAAGCATAAG
>CALDJV010001029.1 GCA_937899305.1 uncultured Cytophagaceae bacterium | reverse complement strand
CTATCTTTTATTTTGGTACTTGAAAAATTCCACTAATTTTATTCACCCTAATTTTTCATTTATCACTTTCATATCCTCCTCCAATGTTTAAGTGGGCACCCTATGCATTTGTTCGTTTTGTGTTGTTCCTTATTTTAGGAGTTATTTATTATCTGTATTATCAACCTACTGATCCTGTCCCCTGGATTTTTATTCTTTATGGTAGCGCATTTGTTTATTTATTGACGTTTGTGGTATGCCGTCGCAAGGCGAGTCGTTGGTTGCAGCCCTGGTACGGAATTTTGGCAGGTTTGATGCTGTTTTGCTTGGGTATATTGAGGTCTTATCATTTTACTGCCACCACCGATTCCATTCACATTATTCATCAAACCGATACCATATACTATTACCAGGCATTGGTAGTGAGTAAAATACAAGCACGTCGCAAGAGTCATCGTACCGAATTACAAGTAAAAAAAATCAAGCTCAAATCGGGATGGAAAAATGCCACTGGACGTGTCATGTTCTACATTCGTAAAGACACCCTCCACCCTACACTTCGGCTCAAATATGGTGATGAATTGCTCATTAAAGGAGCGCCCCGTTTACTGGAATCTCCCAAAAACCCAGAGCAATTCAATTATCAACAATACTTGGCTCGTCAGAATATTTATCACCAACATTTTTCCAGCGTAGCAGGTTATCAAAAAATTGGTGATGCCCCTCCGGTGTACCTCACTCAGCGGTCGATTCAGGTCAGTCGTTATTGCAATCATCAACTCAAACGTCTGGTAGGAAGCGCCCAAGAATATGGCATTGCCACAGCATTGCTTTTAGGAGTAAAAGATCGACTAGACAACGAAGTATTGGAAGCTTACTCTAGCGCAGGGCTCATGCATTTGTTGGCGGTTTCAGGGTTACACGTTGGGTTTATATTTATCTTGCTTACCCACGTATTTGGACGGGTACAAAAAGCCCCAGGAGGAAAATTGATCTTTGCAGTATTGGTCATTGGTATTTTGTGGTTTTATGCTTTTATCACTGGTCTATCGGCTTCGGTGCTCAGGGCGGTGACTATGTTTTCGGTGATGGCCGCAGCTAAAGCCAGCGGAAGGCGTACCAACATTTATAACACCTTGGCTGTTTCTGCTTTTATCTTATTGATTATCAACCCCTTTATGATCACCTCAGTGGGTTTTCAGTTGTCGTATCTGGCGGTAGTTGGCATTGTATATATGCAGCCCAAAATCTATGGTTGGTTGTATATTCCTAGTCGCCGATTGGATTACTTCTGGCAACTCACTTCGGTTTCTATTGCAGCTCAAATCGCCACCTTTCCGCTGGCTCTGTATTATTTTCATCAATTCCCCAACTACTTTCTCCTCTCTAATGCATTGGTACTGCCTTTTGCTCCCCTATTGCTGGGGTTGGGCGTCGCTACGTTGGTATTTGCATTTGTTCCCTATCTTGGTTTTGTGCTAGGCTACTTGCTGCAGAAGCTTATTTTTGGCATCAATTTTATCATTTTTACTCTTGAACGGCTTCCTGCTGCTACTTCCTCAGGCATTTACCTGCGTACAGTAGAAATGTGGTTGATTTATGGAGGTATTGTGGGTCTTTTATTGGTTTTTCGCTTCAAACGAATTCGCTATTTAGTATTGGCAGGTAGCTGTGCTTTGCTTTTAGGATTTTCTCGTTTTTATCACCAATATTTACATCAACAACAAAAAGGGCTCGCCATATTTCACCTCAATCGTCAGGCCCATATTCATTTTTTAGCTGGAACCCAAAGCTTGTTCGTTGGTCAACCCACTCTACGTAAGGACCGACAAAACCTGGAATTCAACACTGACGGATACCTATGGAGTCGAGGAGTCAAAAATAGTCTTTTTTGGAATATCAAGCACGAC
Organism: uncultured Cytophagaceae bacterium; assembly: GCA_937899305.1. Classification (GTDB taxonomy): domain Bacteria; phylum Bacteroidota; class Bacteroidia; order Cytophagales; family Microscillaceae; genus Microscilla. The sequence continues at coordinate 8,637 of CALDJV010001029.1, read as the reverse complement.
CTCAAAAATACAGCATTGGGTTTTGTATATCGCGCTAAAGGAAAATATGCCTTGCTTTGGTGGCAAGGCAAAACTTTTCTCATTTTACAACAATACCTGCGTTATCAGGAACTTCAGGCGTTGAAAGATATACAAACTGATTATTTAATTATTCAAAATAAGGCGGTATGGAGTATCGAGAAGCTTTTGAAGCACATTCAACCCAAGTTTATCATTATTGATAGCTCTAATGGGTTTTACCGTGGCCGAAAATTAAGTGGAGAAGCCCAAAAAGCAGGAATTCCTTGTCATTGGATTGCCGAAAAGGGGGCGTTTATCCTCGAGTAAGGTGTTTTTTTAGTTGGGAGTTCGGAGTCAGGAGTTGGTAGTTTTGTTTAGTCGATAGTCAATGGTCCATAGTCCACAGTAGCGCAAAGCGGTACAAATTAATCAATCATCAAAAATCAATAATCATGATGTGTCGCCTTGCGCAACCATTTAACAATGTAACAATGAGCCGTAGGCGGAACAATTAGCTTTGTTGAGCTCGCCAAGGCTCAGTTTAACAATAGAATAATTTGACACCAACTTTACCAAGTAGATCAATCATCCCTTCTAGTTCGCGTAAATCACCTTTAAATAATCTACCGCAATCTTCATGTTACGAGCCAGGGTAAAACCCATTTCATTGCCAAAAAATGGTTGAAAATCAGTAGCAAAGATGAGTTCATTGTTCGCGTAAAAGAGCAAGTTTTTCCCCAATCGGGTAATTTTCAGGATATTTTCCTGATTGCCCTGTTTGATATAGGCATTGGCAGTCCAAGGTTTGATGTCTTTTACTTTGCCTCCTTCCATCCTACGAATAGTGTAAAACCCTCGGCTGGTAACCAAAAAGAAATATTTGTTTTCCAAATCCTGGGCTCCCCAAATAAGTCCATATCCGTGTGCATCAAAACCACCTAAAAACTGAATCTTAGCCTCAATGGTAAAATCTTTTTCGGCATCTATTTTAATGGTATTCCACAAAGACCAGGAACCTTTGGTGCGCCGGTGGGTAAAAAAATATTTCCCTTTTTCTATTTTACCAGAAGCGTCTGCCTCGTCAAACTGATGCCATTGGTTTCGGTTGTCCTTGAAATCTTCAAAAAAAGGCGCTTGCTTGGTAGTTTGAGAGAAAGTAGCGTGTACAAATAACAATAATGGCAGCGTGATCAAGTATTTTATCATAACAAAATATTCGCAAGGTGAGGCCGTCTATTTTATAAATCAGCACTAAAACTAAAATAAAATGCGTGTTCCAGGTCAGAATTAATCGCATAATTACAGCGAATAATCATGTTGTAAAAGGTAACAATGTCCAGCCCAATGCCTGCACCATAAATAAATCGATTGGTGAAACGATTGCTGGTTTCGGTAAAAAAACGATCTGAAACGTACCCTGTATCAAAGTATGCAGTAAGATACATAGCCAACGGCATTGTACGAAACTGAGGAAGAGGAATAAACCCTAATTCTTTTTTAGTATTTACGAATCTAAATTTCAGGGTATTGCGATTCAAAAAATAATGTTGTCCATCTAATACATAAAACTCATATCCTCGCAATAGATTGTTACCATACCCCAAGCCTCGAGATATAGAATAGGGTTGTTGTTGGTGTAACAAATACCTCCCTTTGAGCAAGCCATCTACAAAAAATCCCTTGCCTAACTCTTTAAATTTAGCCAAAGTAAAGGTGGCCCCCAACATATCCACATCATTAAAAATACCCAAGCCAAATTTCTCTATCTCTATTTTGTATACTTCACCATTCAAAGGATAAGCATTGATATCGGTTTTGTTGTGCTCAAAGATATACTCTAGCTTGAAGAATTCTTGTTGTGTTTGGCCATCCAAAAAATACAATGGATTAATTTGAGCTACTGTATCGGCTAAAGTGGTTTTACGATAACTCAGTTTTACGGTGTGAAAATCATAAAACTTACTTCTTCTTCGAAGCGATATCTCAGCTGATAGGCGTTCTCGCAAGATGTCTTCGCTGTCAATAAAGTCGAGTTGATGATCTTCAGTTTGGAAAGGAATGGCTTTGTTTTGGGTGTAAGAAACATTGAAACCCAGCCCAGTTTTTTGAGCCCGATCGATGTATGGAATCTTATAACCAATGCTGTATTGATTGACAAACCCAGTAAGAAACAGCAGTTCTAATTTTTGGTTGAGCCCAAATACATTGTCTTGGGTAAGACGTATACCATAACGCACCCGACTAAGGTCACGATTGCGTTGGTGCCACCATTCATTAAAATTACGATCCACCAATTCAAACAAAGGTGCAGGAAAAAAATACCACCTTTCTTTTACCTTTATATGCAAATCTGCGTCCTGGCCTCTTTTATTTTCCAGTTGTAAATCTACGGTAATAAAAAGATTGGTATTAAAAATTTTGTTACGGTTAATCAACAAGGTAGTGTCCAATTGTACTTGATTGATACTATCTCCTACATTGATGTCCAACTCTCGCAAAATAATACGAGGCTTGGTTTTCTTGTTTCCCGAAATTCTAATAGCACGAATGACGGTGTATTTTAAACTCTGAAGGCTATCTGATTTGGTAGTATCTGCCACCACCATATTCTGTTGAACTGGGGGTAACAAATGACTACTGGATTTACAGGAAGGACAAAATCCAAAAAATAAACTCAGTAGAGTGAGTAGCATGGGTATTCTTAATATTTATTAACTGGGTTAAGTGTTTCTTTTCTTATAGTATAGTATTATGACAACAATCAAAAGATTGTTTTGGCAGGGCTTGTACCAAATATTAATGCATTTAACTTTTCCTTGAGCAATAAAATTATATAAAAAATCGCGAAAAATCAGTGAAAAATTGTTTTAAAACTTAAATGCAAGACTTGAGTCTTAAACAGATTCCCCTATGATTAAAGTACAAATCTCGCAAAAATTGCATAAAAAAAGCTGAGAATATCGGTTATCCTCAGCTTCTGACTTTATTTCTATGATGTTTTTAGCGCGTTTTTTTCTTCCATTTACTCTCCAAGTATCTTTGCTGGGCTTCCTTTATCGCGGTAATGGCAGTGGTTTCATCTTCCCAGCCTTCTACTCCTACTTTTTTCTTTTCCAAGTCTTTATACACCTGAAAAAAGTGCTCTATCTCTAGCTTCATATGAGGAGGAATTTCATCTAATTTGTGGATGTGATTCCAGATAGGATCACTCACTGGCACACACAGAATTTTTTTATCTGGTCCTTTTTCATCTCTCATGTTAAAAACCCCTATCGGACGTACTTCTATCAAACAACCTGGAAAGGTAGGCTCAGTCACCAACACCAAAGCATCTAGTGCATCACCGTCCAGCGCCAGCGTCTCAGGAAAAAAGCCATAGTCACTAGGATAGTGTACCGATGAAAACAACATACGATCATATCGGATCATTTTTTTATCGTAGTCATATTCATATTTGTTGCGGCTTCCTTTAGGAATTTCTACTACCACATCAATAGAAAAATCATTCTGATCTTGCATTATTTTTGGTTTGTTGTGTTAAATAACATAATGAAATTAAGCAGAAATCAGGAAATAAAAAATGACTTCACAGAGAATCAAAGGCTTTTTAACAAACTATACAAACAATTATAGAAATATTGCAAAATTGGTGTACACGATAATATGGTCGCATAAAATTTATAATAAAAAAAATCTATTTTTGTCCGTATTCAACACTCATTCAGGTATACATAATAAGGGGTTGTAGTATGAATTTAAATAAAGATTTACTCACACCTTATCAAACACTTTACATATTTAAAACACCCATGAAAGTCAAGGCTTGTATTTTATTTCTCATTGTAATATTATTTTTTCAAAACGCGTTGTTTGCCCAGCGAGCATACAATACTTGGTACTTTGGTCTAGGTGCAGGCATCGACTTCAATAGTGGGTCACCAGTTGTGATCACTAATGGCAAAACAAATACCAGAGAAGGGGTAGCAACATTCTCGAACCCAGCTACCGGCAAATTATTGTTTTATACCGATGGAGAGACCGTCTGGGATGCCTATCATCGTGTGATGCCCAACGGATCTGGTTTATTAGGAGATGGTTCTAGTTGTCAATCTGGGGTGATTGTACCCAACCCAGATGTATACACTGATGGCCTCAATAAGCACATTTATTATCTATTTACTACCAGTAGCAACATGAATGGTTTTCAAGGCTTTAGGTACAATATTGTGGACATGTCGTTGAATGGAAATGGCAAGACATCGGGAGATATTAAACAAAAAAACACCCTTTTGCTAGCCAATAATACAGAAAGAATTGGTAGTGTGAAACATAGTAATGGCAAAGATTTTTGGATTGTTACTCTGGAAAGATTTACCAATAAATATTATGCTTATAAAGTAACCCGAAACGGAGTAAATACCACTCCGGTAGTTTCTCAAGTAGGCTATACTATGCGCGAAACAAGGGACATTGTAGGGTATCTGAAATTTTCTGAAAATGGACAAAAAATGGCTACCGCTTTCTATGGGAGTGACCAGGTTCAAATATTTAATTTTGACAATACTACTGGAAAAATCTCTTCTGATGATGTCATCACCTTGCATCATTTACAATCGGCTTATGGCATCGAGTTTGCCGCCAATGGCGACCTACTCTATGTATCACAATTGATTGGAGCCATTAACAAAATTGGTAGAGTATGGCAATTTGACCTAAGATCTAACAATGAAACCACCATCAATCAAAATAAATTGTTGCTCAATAGTACTCCAAATCAAGGATATGGAGCGCTCCAAAGGGCTCCTGACCGCAAGATTTATGTGGCTTCCGAAATAGGTTACAACGGTCCGGTGGCATATCTAGATGTTATCAACAATCCAGATGCATTTGGTGTTGGGGCACATTATCAAAGGAAAGCGATTTACCTCCAGGGTAAAAAAACACTGATTGGTTTGCCTAATTTTATCTCCACGACCACGATTACCCATTTAAATATTCCGAAATTGAGAAAGGCTACTTTTAAGTACAACAAAGCTTCTATTACTTTGAATACTGGTGACAGATAATCTATGAGTGGGACTTGGGGCCTATTTTCAAGCCTCTAAGGTGTTGCTAACTCTCAGACCTTGGGAGTGCTATCGCCTTTGAATCATTTTCGATATTTTTTCCAAACTGTATGCAGGATTTGATTGAACTCAGGGGATATTTTCAAGTAAAAAACAGCTCCTAAATAGGCCCCAGCCACCCATACCGATTTGATAAAAATCGTGATTATTTTCTCGGAAACACCATTGCCTACCGTTGGAATAAAAGTACTGGCATACCAAATAAATACGATGAGCCCCAATAGCCATAGGTAGCTTTTTTGTAGAAACGGAATCTTGAACTTGTGCCAAAAAAACCCTACTCGAGTAACACTATAAATCAAAGTGACCAAAAGGGTGGCCAATGCAGCTCCGTTGTATTGATATAGTGGAATAAAAATATAATTAAGCAATATGTTCAATCCTGCTATAGGTATAACCAATAAGTTAACAAATCGATAATGGCTAGAATAAAGAATAAACTCGGCACTTGGCCCAAATGTGATGTCTATGAGTTTAGCTACTCCTACTATTAGTATCACTAATTTACCTTGGCTATAAATATCTGCTTTGGGTAAAAGGCTCAATAGCTCATCGATGCTACACCAAATGCCTAAAAAGAGTAGGCCAGTCGCAAGCAATTGGTTCAGTGCGATTTTATGATACAGCTCCTGCATCTTATCCCTTTGCTTCAGTTCAATCGCTTCTGAAATGATCGGTATTGAGATTTGGGTAATGGTCTTTTTAGGGATTTCTATAATACCTGCAATGTAGGCGGCAATGATAAATATACTCGCATTTGTGAGGCTGCCTTCGCCCGCCAACATGACCCGATCAATAAACAATACCAGATTTTGGCCGATCCCTCCCAGAATGATAAATAACCCATAATAGAGCATTTGTTTGATATACTTGCTTTTATATATCTGTAGATCAAATCTAAGGAACCATTTCCCCAGGTTTTTAATATACCCAACCAATATAATGACCGCTCCCAGGTAAGTTCCTATAATGCCATACAACATCCATTCAAAGCTCAACCAACCCAAGCCAAAAACAATGGTTAAACCAATGTTGGTGGTTTTGAGGTATACTTCTTTTACAAAGGTAGGGACTACAATACGAGCGTGGTTTCTAATGTAAGACTCAAGCACTAAAACATACACCCAAAATGCAGTAAGTGGAATGCACAACAAGTAGTATTTGGTAAGTGGGGCGGCATTTTGAGAAAAGTAGGTGATAATTGTATTCTGAAAAAGCAGGTAAAGTATTACAAACAGGCACAACCCTAGAATAGGTACGGTGAGCAAAAATGCCAGAAAGTTATGGTGTTGCTGTTTTTCGTCTTTAAAGAAAACAAAAAACTTGTTGCTAATAAAGGGAGTTCCTAGATGAGCAAAAGATGCAAAAATCAAACTATTTTCGAGCAGTATACGCGCCAAGGCCAACTGGTCTGGATCCAGGTATTTGGTAGAAACAAACAAAATATTGATGGCCCCTATTGCCACTGCAAAGTAAGATACAATGCTTGCCTTAAGGCTTTGGCGAACAACAATCCCCATGACTCTACAATTTTATCTTACTCATTAATTTTTCTACTAATTTTACTGCCTTTGCCTTTATAACAATAAATTTAATAAGGGAAAGGTAGTGTGTTACCTTGGCCACTATTGGAAGCAAAGTCCCTATTAGAGTATTCAAGTTCCTTACAAGACAAATTGGCCCACTGATTTTATTCAAGTTTAAATTAAAAAGGCTTTGCTACGTGAGTTCCTACGGCATAAATTTTGAAATATATGTAGAGAACAAAATAAACCTGGATTAGTGTACTACTTACTTCCCGAAGCACTAAACATTTTGGCTGTAAGGATACATACGATCAATGGAACAATGATCCCCATAACCGAAAAAAGTTTAGTAGTATGACAGGACACACAATATAGTCTTTATATTTCCATTTATTTGAATATACAGAAGAAGATTCCATTACTGTTGTTTGATAGCCATTCTACCTGAATAGTCCATCCGATTCAACAAAATCTGGATATTATTTTCCCCAAAATATTGATCTACTGCCTTTCTGGCTCCTTGCCAATGCCCATAGTCATCTATAATCAATACTCCATGTTTGGATAAAAGAGGAAACAAATGAGTTAATTCGTGATAGGTAGACTCATACCAGTCAGTATCTAGACGCAATAATGCTATTTTTTCAGGGGTATTTTTAGGGATAGTATCTTCTACTTTTCCTTTGACAAACCTAATCATACTTTTAGGGTACTTTGTACTTTGCATATTTTGCCATACCCCTTCTTCTTCTGCCTTGTATTGATACTCATCTTGCCAACCATCCTCTGCTTTCTTATCTCCAAACGTTACATCAAACTCAGTAGGGGCCGACATTCCCTCAAAAGTATCATACAAATAAATAGGGCGATCTTGTACATTTTGAGATAACAAAGCATGGGCAATTAACATAGAGCTGCCACCACGCCATACACCACACTCTACAAAATCACCATCAATATTGTGTTGAATAACATAATTCACTGCTTGATATAGGCCATACATTTTTTCAGGACTTGTAACAGTAAATGGCTGACATTTATTAAATATTTCTTGAAAAATTGCATCTCCATGAATATCTGATCTAAACGCCTCCCAAAAACTTATTGGTAATACCTTATATCCAAGTGATTTCAATAATTTACCTGCTATCTTTTTTATCATATACAAAGTTTTTTTCTATACCAATATTATAGGTTACTTCTAGCAACCAAGTTGTCTTTAAATCATTATTCAAAACCTGCGCATTTTGAAAGCCTCTAAATACTTTATCTACAATACCATACTTAACAACACCTTTCCCCTTTTCAGCAATACCTAATTGCTTATCAAGCATTTACAATTTTCTGCAACTTTGCTATTTAACTTTCTATACTATACTCATTTTCTATTTTTATTCTCCCTTTTCTCCCTGTATTTTGAGGATTGGCCAGTGACTCACAAATATAAGCAACCGTTCCTTCATAATCACCTTCCTCTACCAAAAACCCAATTTCTCCATGAGTTACGGCATCTTTGCTTCCTCCCTGAAAAGTACTGACTATCAGGAACCCCGAGTGGCCTCCAAAATAGAATTAGGAGCACCTGACTCTATTAAGTCTAAGGTAGGTGGTTTTCCATCTGGTAGGAGTATAATAGCCCACTTGCTTGGCTAATTGAGCGTAAAAAGCTTCATCTCCATCCAAGTGAAAAGGGTAATAAAATTGAAATCCAGACTTGTTACATTCAAAATTTTGAACCTCGACACAATTTTTAAAATACTTTGATACATCTACTTTTGCATTGTTTTGGTAATGATCAATGATTGTATCAGCCTTAATTGCCCGAACAAATGTAATATCCTTTGATTGTGTTAAAGGGCTGTAAATTTCCTTCATTAGACATTAATAATTTTTTGTAATTTTGCAGTTTGACCTTCGATACTGTACTCACTTTCCATTTTTATCCTCCCCTTTCTTCCCATTTCTTCTGCGGTTTGGGCATTGGC
>CALDJV010001028.1 GCA_937899305.1 uncultured Cytophagaceae bacterium | reverse complement strand
TATGGCGACAAGAGATCAGCCAAATGGATTAGGTTATTTTTGTAGTTTTACTTAACAACTAAAAAAACCTTATGATTTGTAGCAAATCATAAGGTTTATATTGATAGGGTGTAAAAAACGAAAATTCTTTACACAAAAACAAAATTCTTGATATTATGCCGCACTAGTTTGCATTTGCATACTTCCCAACTCTTTGAGCGTTTTCAAATGTGACAAGATCGCACTGCGGAAAGTGGGCTTGTCATTGTATGGGAGATTGAATTGCTCCGCTGTTTTCTTTACAATTTCTGAAAGGGCCTTGTAATGTACATGACAGATATGAGGAAACAAGTGGTGCTCTATCTGAAAGTTCAACCCTCCAATATACCAAGAAAGTAGTCGGTTATTACGGGCAAAATCAGAAGTCGTACGTAGTTGATGTACTGCCCAAGAGTTTTCAAGATTGCCGCCATCCTCAGGAATATGGTGATGTTCGGTACCTTCTACCACGTGAGCCATCTGAAAAATAACACTTAAAATAAAACCAGTCGTAAAGTGGGCTACGCAAAATCCGATAGCGAGTTGCCACCAGGCGATGTCTAACAACAACATTGGTAACACCAAGGCTACAAACAGGTAAGTAATTTTAGTAGAAAAAAGAATCACTACTTCTTTGAATTGATTGGTAGTTTTTTTCTTGAACTGAGAATTTTTGCTGGTATAGCGAAACACTTTCACAAAATCTTTGAACAACATTGAGAAGGTCATAAAACTATAAAGCAAAAAAGCATAAATATGCTGATAACGGTGTATTTTCTTCAGTTCTGCGTAGGGTGACAAGCGTATGATAAACTTGGTTTCGACATCTTCGTCCATATCATGAACGTTGGTGTAAGTGTGGTGTAATACATTGTGTTGAATCTTCCAGGTAAATACACTGGCACCTAGTAAATACATTGAGCTTCCCAACAATTTATTGACGAATTTGTGAGGTGAAGTAGCCCCATGATTTGCATCGTGCATAATGCACATTCCAATGCCTGCTTTACCTACCCCTACCAGGAAAGCAAAAAATAACATCATCCAGGCAGAAAAGTACCCAGACAAAATAAGTACAAAAGGAATGACATACAACCCTAGCATTGCTGCAGTTTTGATGGCAAAGTGATAATTCGCGTATTTTGAAACTTGATTTTCTTTAAAATAGTTATCTACATTTTTACGCAGTGTGGAAAAAAAATCCTCTTTCCGATTGGGAGAGAAACGTAGACTAACTGTCTGTGGAGCATTTCTATGACTCATAACTAAAAAAAGAAGTTAAAATTTTATAAATGTTCTATACATTTCATTGACTTAATTTGGGATCGCGATAAAAGATTACTTGGGAAACCTATGTGATATGGGGAATAATTTAATTAAGACTGAGTTTAAATAGTTATTTAAGAATAAACTTACACCTAAAATTTCATAAAATTGTATGAATGTGTGTTATTTTGATGTATTTAGATCAACAAGTGATATATAATTTTTTCAATAATAGAGGATAAAGGTTACCTATCCAATATTTTATCTGAAAATATCCTAATGAAAAAATAAAAATAAGGATAACGCATTGATAGCTAGTATTTTATTTTTTAATGACTTTACCTGTACCCGTACCATTCACGGTAATTCGTTGTGGTTCATTATAGTACAATACATTGCCCGTATTTTCAGGGTTAAAAGTTACATCCAATGATTGGATAGGAAAGACTCGTATCGTATTGATGTTTTCGTGTAAAACACTCAAATCTTGTACTTTAAAGTCTTGTGCCAATATTTCTCCTTGACCATTGGTATGCAGACGAGCGGTGTTACTAGAACCCGATAATCGTATATATGAAGTACTGGAGGTGAACATGTCTACATTATTTGCTTTCAAGGCCAGGGTCATGTCCCCCGAGTTTTTACATAAAATATTGAGATTATCCACTTCTAGAGTTTCTAATGTTTTTACTTCGTTGAAACCAAACTGTTCTAGATTTCGGATAGACTGCGCCCCTACGGTGACCGTCACTTGAGTTTTGAAACTCCTGGCCCAATTGCAAGTATTTTCATTAGATATTTTTAATATATCGCCTTCTACCTCGGTTTTCACTGATTTAATCAGGTTGCTACCTGCCTCTACTGTTACCGTGTTGCTAGCATCATTCCGAAGCAATACCCTTACGTTATCGTTTACCATAATGGTAGTAAAGTTGGCTACTTGCCGATCTTCCTTGACAACATCACCCGTTCGTTTGAAACATTCTGCAGGGTTGCAGGCAGGTTGGACCAAAACGATGAATATGGAAGGAATAATTGCAATATAAAAGAGAATTTTCTTCATTTTATATAGATTTTTTCTGACAAATGGGTTATTAAGCTATTTTTTTGCATTAAAATAATAACCAAGCGTATACTCAATGGCTTCAGCTACTCCAAGGTGAGTTCTAAATGTGTATTGAGCAAATAGGTTTTTACTGATGTAGTATTTCACCCCATAACGCTGATAAATGGGTTGATCTACCCCTACACCATCTGGTGTTTGGTTAAAAGGACGGTAGATATAAACCCCCAACTGGGTAACCAGGGATACTCTCCCCGAGGTAAGTTCGTGGCCTATCAATATGCCCGCTCTTTGGAAGTCAGGTACTGGCAATTGGGCTTGAGTGTATACCCGATTGGCAAGTCTTTGTAGTGCAGTATTACGAGAATATTCTAATCCAACATTCACAATGCTTTTGCGACTTATCCGTTTGTTTACCGTAGCAATGAATCCTACCAAATGATTTTTTCGAGGTTGATTGGCATCTAGTTCAATGATACTACCCGAAGCAGAGAAATGAAAACTCCATTTTTTTTCAACGGGAGCTAAAGTGTCTTTGTAGACTACTTGTTCGGAATGAGGAGTATAAGTTACCCCCAAATTGACTGATGGAATATTGATGCCTGCATTGGGTAAACTATAGGCCGCATTAGAATAGTGGGTAAGGTGTAACCCCGTATTCAGTTTTATACGAGGAGAAATTCGGTAGCTGTACTCCAAGCCTGCATACATGACATTGTTCAAAATACTGCTAAACAAAACATTCTTGGGGTTGGAGTGTATTGTCCAGGGGTTTGGAGTATAAACCACCCCTGGACCTAGTTTAAATTCCAGACGGCTTCTTTTGGTTTTTCGCCAGGTCCATTTCATATGGGGCACAATGGCGTAGGCTTTACCCAGGGTAGGGTTGCGGAAATCATAATAGAAAAATGACAGCCCTATCTTGGGATAGCGATACGCTTTTTCCCAGCCATATTTGCCCGTAGTAAGCCAATACGCCGATAACTCAAACCCGGCTGGATGAGAGGTAGCGAGGTGCCCTACAAAATCCTGATGATTGATGATGTACCCATAGTGAGCCGAGAAACCAAACTCTTTGGGTACAAACCGATTGTTACTGGAAGAGGAGTGAGACTGTGCCACAAGATTGAAGTGACAAAAAATGCCTAACCCAAAAATAGTAATTAGTAAATGCTTCATTATAATTTGGTAGATTCGACTAAAAAAGTCTTAGAGCTTTGTTTTGAATAAGATGATTGGAGCTAAAAATGTTATTTTTTAGTCCAGACTACCTTGTTCAAACCAAACCTTGTTTTATTAGAGTTTTCAATACCTTTACAATATGCGAAATGACAAGATAAACATGCCAAGCTATTTATTACTGGTTATTTTCATTTTAACCAATGCTTTGCGGCTGAGTGCGCAAGATACAAAAGCCAAGAGTTATTTTGAAAAAGCAGCGAAGGCTTATCAACAGAGAAATTTAGATTTAACAAAATCATATTTGGATAGTGCAATTCAGGTGGACCAAAGGTACGCAAAAGCTTATGCTCGAAGAGGACTATTGAGTTATGAGCTCTCTGATATGCCAAATGCCTTGCAAGATTATAACCAAGCCATTGCAATTTTAAAGAAAGGTGGTAAACGAGGAGTGTTTTTGGCAAAATTGTATTACCGACGAGGAGCCGCTTATTACCAACTAATGAACTATAAACAGGCTTTGAAAAATTTTAACAAGGCAATCAAAGTGGCGCCCGATTATACCGAAGCATATGTTGCCCGAGGGGCGATCAAAGAAGATAAGGAAGATTTTAGAGGAGCACTGAAAGACTACACCAAGGCTATAGTCACTGATCCCAAATATGCCTTAGCCTATTATAACCGAGGATTGGTATATTATAACTTAGATGAAGAAGCTAAAGCGCTCCAAGATTGGGAGACGGCTTTGAATCTGAACAAAAAGTATGTAGACGCCTACCTTGCCCGCGCATTTGTGTTGCAGGAAGGGGGGAATTATGAACAGGCCCTTCGAGATTACAATCAAGCCCTAAAATACAATCCCTATAGCGCCGAAGCTTGGCTAAATCGTGGAATCGTTTACCAAAAGTTAGGTAAAAAAAGCAAAGCCTGTAACGACTGGGCCCAGTCGATCAAGGTAGGTGGAGTAGAAGCCCAAAAGTACTTGGATAAACATTGTAAGAAATAGTGATTTCAGTCAAAGTTAATTGCTGATTATCAATTGTTTACAGCATTAAGGAAACACTATTGGGCTATAGCCTAAATGTGGTGACCCATTGCTAGGTAACGCTTTCAAAATAAGTGTCCGATTTGGTCATATGCATGGATTGTTGGGTGAGGCATTTTTTGCGCCCATAGCAGCGCTACGGGCAATAAAAATAACGAAGCCCAGCAATTCAGGCGGTAGAGAAAAGCAGACAGTTATTACGAACACGTTACTAAACCCTATCCAAAACGGTTTATATCATTTTATCAATGGTTTTTTGCGGGTGAGATGAAAACTCCTGAGAGTTTCTACTGGCAATAATCGCATTGATAGACAATATCCGGTGACCCAGCAAATGGGCCATTGCGTAATACCCGGCCGTTTCCATTTCAAAATTGGTAAGTTTAAATCCTTTGTGCTCAAAATTGACCAAGGTTGGGATATAATCCTCGTTTTTGGGAGCCAGTCGTAATTTGCGACCTTGCGGAGCATAAAAACCAGGACAAGTAATGGTATTGCCATTGATCATGTCATAGGCAAATTGCTGTTTCAAGTCTTGGTTGGCCGCTACTGCATAAGGTGTAAAAGGCAGTTGGAGGTCGTGACGCAGGTTTTTTACAATTGAGATCTCGATAGGAGATTGAGGCAAATCATAAAAACACATGAGCGTATCGAGCCCAATGGCATAATTTGAAACCAGTAAACTATCTAGCGGAATATCGGGTTGTAAAGCGCCCGAAGTTCCTAAACGAATGATAGACAAAGCACGGGTTTTTGGTTTGGGCAGGCGGGTTTCGAGATCAATATTGACCAAAGCATCCAATTCGGTCAATAAAATTTCAATATTATCAGTTCCCATCCCTGAAGATATGACGGTGACCCTTTTTCCGTTGATTTGCCCAGTATGGGTAACAAACTCCCTCTTTTGCATACGAAACTCAACTTTATCAAAGTGGCGAGAGACCTGTTCTACTCGATTAGGATCACCAACAGTTAATATGGTATCTCCAATTTGATCTGGTAACAAATACAAGTGATAGATACTGCCATTCGGGTTTAGAATAAGTTCAGAAGGTGGAATAGGTTTCATGTAGTCAGGCTAGGTTTAGTCAACGTTTAACGATTTATAAAAATGAAGTTACCAATTATAACATGTTCGCCAAATACTGTGAATTATTATTGGTAAAAAAAAGGGGAT
>CALDJV010001027.1 GCA_937899305.1 uncultured Cytophagaceae bacterium | reverse complement strand
TATTAGAATTCTTGGGAAGACTTGACAAATAATGTACCGCTCACTAATGGTATTTGAACATCCCAATCGCGCTAATGACACACTCATTGTAACTTACCATCGAAATTTTAGGTTTGATGATGATCGTGAATGTGGACTAGGTCTTACCCTAGACAATGTAACTCCGTCTTCTCGATCTACTTTTGATTTCTCCAATACCTTTGGCGTTCGACAAATTTCCCGAGATAGATATGAATTCACCGTTACTTTTTAGAACACTTTGCCTGATACTATGCATCAGTTCACTGAGTCAGGCCCAGTCCAATACCATTCCAAATAAACATCAGTATCGTTCACTTTGGATAGGCACCGAAATAATCCGTACCCTTACTGTAATTACTCCCAGCGAAAACAGTGCGCTAAGTCATCAAGCACTCGACTTGAATATTGAGTATGGGTTACGCCCTACTTATAGAGCGTATTTGCATACCGGATATGGCAGCTTGCGAAATACAAACTACTGGAATGAGTTATACTATATACGAACAGGAATAAAATATGCCCCCAAAGGACGCAAAACAAGGGCAATGGTAGGAGTAGGATTGATGTCTTATGTTTTGCACGAAACCCAAAAAGACCCTTTCAATTCAAGCCTGATTTATAACGATTGGCTAACCGGCTTTGGGTTAGAGTTTCCAATAGATGTAAGAGTCCCCTTGTTTGCTAATTTAGAGCTGAAATTTGACCTTTCTACCAATATCACCTACAATCCAGATCTGAAGGGTACTAGTATACCCACTCGTTACTATCTATCAGGCATTAGTTTATTTGCTTTATCAAGACCACTGCAATACAATCTCAATTTAGGCATTGGATTGATATATCGTTTTGACTGGCGTTCTAAGAATGTAAAGAAATAAGATGATTAAATGAAAACGCGTCTGTACTTATCATTGTTTTTTGAATATAGTCGCACCACTCAATAAATGCTTAGTAATTTCTATGAATCCAACATTACTTTTTAAAACATTTTGTCTGGTATTGTGCATCAGTTCATTGGGTAACGCCCAGTCCGATACCATTCCAAATAACCATCAATATCGTTCGTTATGGATAGGCACCGAAATGTTACGCAGCCTTTTTGTATTTAACGAAAGTGCTGGTCACAATACCTTACCAAACAAGGCTTTGGAGCTGAATGTAGCTTATGGCCTCAAACCCCACCTAAGGGCTTATATGCATGTGGGATACGCCAGTTTACAAGGAAGGGTAAAACGAAACTTAGATTATTGGAATGAATCGTTTTACACTCGGGCTGGAATAAAGTACGCTCCTCAAGGCCGTAAAGCAAGATTTATGGTAGGAGTTGGAGTGATTTATTATGCACTGCATGAAACTGGAAAATTTGTGGTAGGAGGGCAATATTTTGGGGATGCAGTTTTATTTCCTTACAATGTTTGGTCTACTGGTCTTGGCATTGAATTCCCTTTCGATGTCAGAATTCCGCTTGTTCCCAACCTCGAGCTGAAGTTTGATGTATCTCTGAATATGACTTTTAATCCAGCAATGAAAAACGTAAAAGACGATGACTTTGTACGCAATCGTTACTATGTACCAGGAGTTAGTTTGGCCACCATCTCTGAGGATTTTCATTACGGGTTCAATTTAGGCATTGGATTGATTTACCGGATTGATTGGCTCCGTAAAAAATAATCAAACTGTATGATGAAACACTCTCCGATCATTGCTGTACTGGCATTTGTAATTATACTATTTGCTTCGTGTCGAAAGCGCTGTGGTCCTGCCGCAGACTATATTACGCTTAATTTTGTCAAGAATGGGCAAAACATTGATCCAGGATACGACCGGGTGTATGGTATAGACCAAAACAACAACATCAAGGACGATTTGCCCTACAATGATTTTGAGAGTTCTATACCTGGTTATAGATTGCCCTTATCGGTAAAGGTACCTCAAGTCACTTTTGTGTTTGAGAAAAATAACCAACCTCAAGATACCTTGATCTTAGAGTATGACCTCAACTTTGGTGTAGATCAAAAGGAGTGTATCAATCTACTTCCCAAAAAACTAGCTATCTCCAGGCAGTCTACCCTGGTCCCACTTAGCCCATTACATTATCAAAATATTGAAAGTACATCTCGGCTCGGCCCAGGTTATACCATCGAAATCAATGCACAATAAATACTTATTGCTCGTTTTATGGATGTTGGCTAGGCCAGCATATGCCCAGTTAGATTCAACTATGGCTCCCAACAATACTTTTGACCCTGCGCCTGCTGCCATTGGGCTCAGACTTTTACCTTTTGGGGGCAACTTGTTTGTAGAGTTTCACAACCAAGGCCACTGGCACACCTTTGTCAATGGGGGGTATCATATCAACAATGAGTTTCTTTTTGACAATCTGGAATATTGGAACGAAACTTTTTATTTGAAAACAGGCCTCCACTATGTGAAATCGCTTCCAAAAGGCCGTTTTGATGAAACCTCTCTGGGGGTCAATTTATTGTATTTTCATTTTCACGAAACGGGCAAACATGTGGTTGGCAACAACTATTATGACACGGTTGACTTACTACCTTATAACCTTCGTTTTTATGGGGTTGGCCTTGAAATCCCTTGGCGAATTCAGCATTATTATACTGATTTTCTAAGAGTTGGGTTTGAGCTAGCCTTGAGCTTTACCTTTATTCCAAATTTTGCTGAGAAAACAAAAGCCAACCAAACCACTGGGCAACGCTACACTATCCTCAGCGCAGGCTTGGTTCCAATTGGCCAAACCTTACAGTTCAACTCTAACTTTAATTTTATGATCGCTTACGTATTTTAAGTACTAGACTAGTTAAAAAACCTAGTAATCTTGATTGAGTCCAATAATATTCGATGCTTCGCTCGCGGGGGGAGGACAGCATCGTAGGAGGGGGCATTGGCCTGTGCGGATGGTTTTGCTGTCCAGGCTTTTTTGCTGACTTTTTTGGCCTCAAAAAAGTTAGTCGCCGAAGGCAACCGAGCCAAAAGTGTAGACAAATGTTTAAAAACTGAACTTAACATAGGTTTTTATATTTTAATAATAGATGACTACTTAGTTTTGTCAAGTCTTGTACCGTCACTATTGCAACTCCTCACGTTTACCGCTGTCTTTGTCACGAAACACTAAACACTACTCAATATCGTGAAAAGAAAAAAGCTCATTTTAGGAATTATGGTGCTTCTATTGCTAGGAGCAGCTGGAGGTTTTGTGTACTATGACTATTACCATGCCCCCAAACGCCTACTCACTTTTCTGCCCAAAAAAGCCCCCAAGGTGGCCATTCAACCCTTTAGGGGAATAGACCAAGGATCGGTGATGGAAGTAAAAAAAGCGATTGAACGTTATTATGGTTTTCAGGTCACGGTGTTACCTAGTATCTCATTACCTGCTCACGCCAAAAATACGCATATCCTAAAAAAATTTCATTTGAAGCTTCCAGTTCGTTATCGTGCCGATAGCCTGCTTGGCTACTTGTGGGACACCAAGCCACCTGAGTATGACTATGTCATCGGGCTTACCAATCAGGATATTTCGACTACCAAGCCCAAAAAACCGAAATGGTTGTACACTGATTGGGGCATTTTTGGCTTGGGCTTTCGTCCAGGTCCCACTTGTATTGTCTCTACTTATCGGCTGTATCGCTACGCAAACCTGGCCCAAATGCGCACCCGTTTGCGTAAAATTGCCATTCACGAACTAGGGCACAATTTAAATCTGAAGCATTGCCCGCATAGCAATTGTGTGATGCAAAGTGCTAAGGAGTCGATGAAAACGATTGATACCGAGCCGGAAAGTTTGTGTGATAGTTGTAAAAATATCATAAAGCGAAAATTTATTGTTAACTTTCCCGAAGATCAAATGGGAAAATTATGAAGTCGTTTTTTAAACAGTGTTACCTGGCATCGCTTGAATAGGAATCAGTATCTATGATTCAGTCAAAATCGTTTGTTTAAAAAAATAAAAAAGATGGACAAAATATGGAAATAATCGAGTAAAAAGAAACCTCCAAGTAAATTTCAACGCCTTGGCCTGAATCCATCGTATCTAGGTGCTCAAAATAATTACCATCATCAACAAAGGATTAAACTTATAATCATTATGACAAGAAAATACACCGCCGATTTTTCGGACGAACAAAGTGGTAAAAAAACCACCATCACATATGAAAACTCTAGTGTAAACGAAGGTAACAATCAACGTTTGCTCGAGTTAATCAGTTCCCCCTGGCAACTCATCAAAGAAGGAGGCAAGTTGGGAGTCAAAGGTATCAAACGTTTTTTTGGCTTGATGCTACTATTTGGTATCCTCAATGGACTTTTTTTCTTAGTCGCAGCCATCAAGCTGTTTTTAAATGAAGTCAACCAAAACAACCTCATTGGACTGGGCCTGGTAGCTCTAGTAGGGATTGTAACATTGGGGTATACTGCTCGTCGGGCTTATCAGTATGTACTCATTGACACGGTTCGGGTGATTTATGTCAATTTTGCTCCTTTCTTTCAAAAAGTGTGTAGTATCATCATTGACAAAACCGAAAAACTATTTACGGGAAAGTCAACGCCTAATAACCGTACCTTGGCCAAAACGGTTGACCTGAGTAAACTGGTTTACGAACAATTCCAAAAAACACCCTCATTTATTCGGAAAGGCATTGTAACTGTGCTCGAGAAAATTCCATTTTCTGGCCTGTTGGTCCAGCTCCAAAGCGACATTAGTCAAGGTCAAAAAGAAGTCGCCAGTCAAACGTTATTTCAAAAAATGGACAGTTTTATCCTGAACAACATTTTTGGTAACAATCATACCAAATGGGTGTGGTGGTTACTTCCCTTGAATATTGTGATTGATTTGATTTTAATCTTGACAGTCATCAAGTAATGTCATTATCAGTTTTTGTGACATACCTGCTCTAGTAGCGCGCTAAAAGTCATTTTTATTTTTTGAGGAGCATTTCCTTGCTGCGAACGGGCCCCAAACTGCACCATCACTTCGCCCCGCTTTTCTGAAATAACCACTTTAGCGGGGTTACCATATACTTCCAACCACTCCTTTAGGTCAGGATTGCCTACCTCCAGGTGTTGCAGTGAAGTCAATGCCTCATGAAAATCTGCTCGCCCTGAGGCCAGATCAAGTTGCACCAGTATTTTTGAATACGACGAAGATGAATTAACCAGTTTTTTTTGATCTGAATGAAACAGCCATAATTTATCCGAAGAGACCACCCCTTGGAGTAGATCCAAATCATTGCCTGCATAAGACCAGCATACGTTTCCTTGAAAATCTAATACCTGAAGAAACTGATCTACGTGGCCCCCTCGGTCGTGCTCATAAGTTTGCACAAATCCAAAGTAATCGTCGGTCAAATTCAAAAAATGCTGCCCTCGGTACATGCCATAGCCTCCCATTGGGTTTTTCAATTCCTGATTCCATTTATGTTGCCCTTTACAAATAACCGTGTCTACACTATGCATATTTTGGCTTCCGGAAGTATGTTTGGCCGATAATTTACAACCAGATTGATGGAGTGCATCTTGGGGAGTAACGAGTTTGTAATGATTCATATAATTTAGAGGTCGTTTTGATGGTGGGTATGGCTCTACGATAGGTTGCAAACCAATCAAAGGGGACTAGAACTACATGAAGCCAAACCATATAACAATTTAGCCATTTAACCATAAAAAAAGTCCAATCTCAAACAAAAACTTACACTATTAAGTC
>CALDJV010001026.1 GCA_937899305.1 uncultured Cytophagaceae bacterium | reverse complement strand
TTTTTTACCAATAATAATTCACAGTATTTGGCGAACATGTTAAATTATAACACATGTTTATTATTCAAAAACTCCTGGCTGCTACCAGTGAGTTAACCACAAAGTTGTTGAAATTCGGCGGTTTCGCTGAAATTTCAAAGAGATGTCATGTACAAAGAAGTGAACTTCTGATTTTACTTCTTTTACCTTTGGTTTCAAGCTGCAAAGAATTTGAAGTGTATGAAATCACCAAGGTGCGAACACTAGAAGTATCTGGTGTGAAATCAACCGAGGCAATGTTTGAAGGAGAGGTCGTGTCTATTGGTTCTCAGGCCATTCAAGATCACGGTTTTTTATGGTCTAACCAGAAAACTTTTGATCTAAATACGGGACAAAGAGTATCGCTTGGAGCGATAAGTACGCCGGGTCTGTTCAACTACCAAGTTTCCGGATTGCGTGTTGGTGAGATTTATTACACCCGAGCCTATGTTCAATATGGACAAGGAATGCTGCTGGGAGAAATGAAGACATTCAAAACGCTCGAACGATAATCGCCTCAAGAAAAATTGTACAATGAAGTGATGTTTTACTCCAGTGTACAATTTACTTTTTTCTTATTTGGTAAGGATAAAAAAATAACCTTTCGATTTCACAAGTTGGAAACAACCATCTAATGAATTAAAAATAGTCGTCTGTGGACTATGGACTATCGACTGTGGACCAAAGACGAACTTTCAACTTGAAGTCAAAACGAAACTTTATTTTTCACGAATTACTTATTCTCTTCTTTTCTTAACCATTTCTGGTAAGCTTGTTTCTGTCTCTCAGTACGGTCTTTCTCCATCGTTAGCTTGTAGGTTGTATGAGGGTTTTCTTCCAATACAACCAAAAACTTCTTCACGTTTCCATCTCGGCAAATTTCTACTTTGATCTGGTCTCCTGGAGCTTTTTCTTCTAAAATTTTAGCAAGATCCTTGGGTTTCTGGTCATCCACTTTGACAATTTCGTCGTGTACGTTTAAACCAGTATGGTAAGCTGGAGTGTCTTTTTGTACTCTGGTTATTCGAAGCTTTTTGCCCATTCGCACCGTGCTTATTCCCAAATAAGGTTTGGCTTCGGTCGTAGCCTTTAGTTTTACCCCAACTCGAGCCAAGTACTGGGCGTAGGGGAGGGTTTGAGTACCATAAATGTATTTTTCAAAGAAACTACCCAAATTTTTTCCGGCCACCTTCTCAACGGCCTGCTTGATTTCGTCCTCGCTAAATCCCCTTTGTTTTTCTTGGTAATACGCCTGGTATAGGTAGCGCATGACATCATCCAAGTTCTTTTGAGCCTGGGTTTCGTAAATAATGCGTAAGTCAAGGATCAGGGCAATCAATGCTCCTTTAGAATAATAAGAAATGGTGGTGTTGGGCGAGTTTTCATTAGGACGATAAGCCTTGATCCAGGCATCCCAGCTGGCGTCAGTCACTGGTTGCATCTGGTTACCTGGAGTGTTTTCTACCCGAGTAATGGTTTCGGCGATTCCTTTTCTAAACTTGCCCTCTTTGATGAGCCCTGCTTTGCGCAAAATGATGTTTTCGTAATATACTGTAAAGCCTTCGGCTACCCAAAGCGAGCGGGTGTAGTTTTCCCGTTCATAATCAAATGGACCCAGCTCGATGGGGCGAATGCGTTTGACATTCCACAAATGGAAATATTCGTGAGCGGTAAGATTTAGAAAACGGGCGTATCCTTTTTTGGTGTGAAAAGTTTCGCGGGGAAAGTGTAAACTGGTAGAATTGAGGTGCTCTAGGCCACCAAATTTTTTGTCTAAAAGATGAACAATGAAAGTATAATCTTTGGTGAGGTAAGTCTGGCAAGGATGTTCCTGAAAAATATCGGTACAAGCCTCTACAATGGCTGCGAAATCTTGTTTGAGTTGGGTTTCGTCAAATTTGCTCAATCCGTACCAAGCCACGTGATGGGGTACACTGGCCGCTTCAAAACTAAATACTCGATGGTTACCAATCTCGATGGGCGAATCCACCAAGGTGTCAAAGTCAGGGACTTGATAAGTAAATGCTTTTTTGGACTGAACGGGAGGCAAAGGAACCGTTACTTTTTCCCAAGTTTCGTAAGGTTGAATAGTAAGGGTCGCAGGAGTTTGTTGTTGTCCCGCTACGAACATACATAATGCCGCAGGGTTGATGTAACCGTGATTGCTGTCCAGAAAGTTGGTACGCACTGTCATGTCAAAGGCATATACCCGATACCCAAAGGTAATTTTAGAGGCGCCATCGCTTAGGACACGCCAGGTGTTTTTAGCTGTTTTGAAAACTTTGGTCTTTTTTCGGCCAGCTCTGGCCCAGTAAGATACCACATGCTGAGCATACTCGCGTAATAAATAAGAACCTGGTGTCCAAGCCGCCATTTTAAAATCTACAAAGGGCAGGTTGATGTCGGAAACGGCCATACTTACCTCGAAATAATGGGTATGAGGAGCTGGCATGGCAATGGTATAATGTATTTTCATGGGTTAATTTCTACTTCCAAATTGTGTGATTGTTGCATTTTGCATTGCTCTATTGTTATGTAATACACTACAAACAAGACCAAACGAAGCCAAGGGTAATCACAATAAAGCAATAAGTGTAACGAAACCTTCGGTCCTGAACGCAGTCGAAGGAACTAACAATGCAACAAATAAAACTGTTTAACCTTGATTGTATTTTTCCCAAAATTGGGCATTGGGGGTGGCACCATCGCCATTTTCAGAGTATTTAGGTTTGATTCCCAACACAAAATACATATCCACTTCGCCTTTTCCTTTAGCGTTGATTTTTCCTCGGTGCTCAAATTCAAACAAGTCTTTAACCAAGGCGTGGGTTTGACCCGAAATATTTACTTTTCCGGCCTCTCCGTTGCTTTCCATGCGACTGGCCGAGTTGACCGTATCTCCCCAAATGTCATACGCAAACTTTTTGCGGCCAATGACTCCTGCAATGACTTCCCCAGTGTTGATTCCTAGCCTACATTGCCAATAGTTTTCACCCTGGGCGGCTTTTTCTTCCCGCTGTTTATGCATAAATCGTTGCATTTCCAGTGCTGCCAACACTGCATTTACTGGGTTGGTTCGATTGGCATTGGGCACCCCACCCACACACATATAAGCATCACCAATGGTTTTGATGCGTTCCATTTCGTATTTTTCAATGATTTCATCAAATCCGTCAAAACAAGTGTTGAGCTCTTTGAGCAAATCGATGGGTTTCATGTGGGCGGCCACATTGGTAAACCCTTTGAAGTCAGTGAACAATACCGTGGCCAAGTCGTAGGGCTTGGGATCTACCGTTCCTTTGGATTTCAACTCATCGGCAATTTCTTTGGGCAAAATATTGAGGAGCAATTCTTCGCTTTGTTTGTAGGCATGACTCAACTGAATGGCCGAGCGTACCCTGGCCAAAAGCTCCGTTTTATCAATGGGCTTGCGTACATAATCCATGGCGCCTGCTTCCAATGCCTCTTTCAGATCTTGAGCACTGGTTTTGGCGGTGGCCATAATGATGGGAATGTTTTGAGTGACTTCGGTCGCCTTCATGTTTTTCAATGCATCTATGCCCGACATGACGGGCATCATCCAGTCCAGAATGACCAAGTCAGGATCGGCTTTTTGAGCAATCTCAAAAGCTTGCTTGCCATTGGTAGC
>CALDJV010001025.1 GCA_937899305.1 uncultured Cytophagaceae bacterium | reverse complement strand
GCGACGGGGTGGTAATGCTCTATACCGTAGACGACGGCCAGACCTGGCACCGACTTGGCAAGCAGGGGGAGGGCATCCACTGGTACAACCGCAAACCCATTTTGGGAAGGCCAGGGGAACGGTACATCAAAAATGACAGTAATGCCGATCAACAGGGGTGGTCCGGAAGAGAGAAAAATCAAAGCAATGGTGGTGCCTGGCTTACGGCCCGGTTGCATTTAGAAGAAGTGCTTCAAAAAATGAATGCGTTAGGAGTTACTTCTCAAAATAAACGAGTACGCTTCCGCTTTGCCTTCGGAAGTAATGCCGACAATCCGCCAGGGAGTAGCAGGCTCAAAGGCTTTGCCTTGGATGATTTTGAAATCAGAAGCCGCAACCGGGGGGTGCTGGTGGAGTATTTTATCAACGAATCCATCCCCGGAGCTGCGGAAAAAGACCAGGCTGCGGCAAACTTTGCCAAAGCGCATCCCGAAGCCATTTCACTGCATTACCATACCGACTTCCCCGGAGCCGATCGCTTCAACGCGGCCAATGACAAAGACCCCGGCGGACGCACTTTTTACTACGGTATGAGAGAGGTACCCCGGTTGATCATTGATGGCAAAGGGCGAGATAGCTTGCCTGATGATGCCCAGGCAGCTCAAACTTACTTGCGACACACCTTGCTTCCGGCTCCCTTTGAGCTCGCCATTCAATCACCAAAGTTGACGGAGCAAAATACATTGGCGGTTACTACCAGAATAAAGTCCTTGGCACCCTTCAACCGCCCAGTCGTGATTCAAGTAGTTTTGGTTGATACGCTTGCGCATAGCGGTAGCAACACGGGTAACCGTTACCAGCACGTTGTGCGCAAAATGCTCCCCGATGCCGCCGGAACGTTTGTGGAAGCCAAAAGCTGGCCGCCCGGAGATTCGTTGGTGATGCACCTGGATTGGGATTTTGCTAATTACCCAGTACCCTTGAATTTATCCCGCTTACAAGTAGTGGCTTTTGTTCAGGACTACCACACTAAGGAAATCTATCAGGCTACCCGCTATACCCAAGCCTTGCCCCAAAGAACCGACGAACCGGATAAGATCACCGGATTACCTCAAAAAGTCACTGCGTCCCGGCGGGCCCTTACCATTTTTCCCAATCCGGCCACGGGAGACCGAGCCACGGTACTGCTGCCCACCGCGCTTCAAAAAGTGCCTTTGCACCAAATTCGGTGGGAGATTGCAGATACTCAAGGGCGTACTGTACAGCGGGGTCACTGGGCCAGTCGGACAAGTCGCCACATCGTCTACCTGGACGAAATCCCTTCGGGGACCTATCTGTTTCGGCTTTACTTTCAGGGGCAGGTGTTCCAAGGGAAGCTGCTCAAAGAGCGATGAAGATGAGTCTAAAACTACTCTAGCGCAAGCGTCCGCTTGTGATCAAACATCGTCGCACAAGCGGACGCTTGCGCCAGGGAAGGAACCATTATACAACATTACAATAACTACAAAAAAAATGATTGATATCGTTCAACGACGCTTGATTGCGGATGGCATTGCCGAAGCCCAGCGACAGATCAAAGATTTACAAAACCGAATGAGGCGAAAAAAAGCAAATGAGACGCTCGAAGAAGTCAAAGAGATGCTACGCAACTTGATGAGTCTCAATGAAATTGTGCCTACTCCAATGGAAATCAAGCATCATCATTTGCCCAAACTACTCCAGGCCATCCCCCAGATGTATCGGCTCTTGTTTGAGAAAAAATACATTGATTTTAGGGTTGCTTGGATGCCCAGCTACCTGCAAGTATCGGTGGACAAAAACGTGTTTTTCCGGATATTTTTCAACCTGGTGTGTTATATGGGCCAGTATGCCGATGGTAAAGCCGAAGGAGGCAGCTTTATTCAGGTAGAAGCCAAACCCTACAATGAACATTTGGTGGCCATGTATATTGAAGACAACGGTAACTATCCTTTAGGCATCCACAACGACGTATTTGACAAGCCTTACCCAAAGCG
This sequence comes from uncultured Cytophagaceae bacterium, assembly GCA_937899305.1. Lineage (GTDB taxonomy): Bacteria > Bacteroidota > Bacteroidia > Cytophagales > Microscillaceae > Microscilla. Next base: position 668 of record CALDJV010001025.1, on the reverse strand, counting down.
GGTAAGCCATACCATTGCTGGGGTGGGGCTCGGCGTGGTGCAAGAATGGGTCATGGCCCTCCAGGGGAGCATCCAACTGGTAGACAAGCTGGGGCCAGGAATCAAGTGCTTGTTGTTGTTGCCCAGTCAAAAAAATGAGGACGCTAAATCAAGAACTGCCAACGCACCAGGTTTTACCTCGATGTCGTTTAGTTAAGTAAAACGGAAAAAATAAAGTAATTCAAATTTGGTGTAATATCTAGTTGCTAGACGATGAAAAAAACCTTTGCGTAGCCAAAGCTCCTGAAGTTCCTTACAGGACAAGTTTTTGAAGAAGTATAGCGACGAGAGATAAGCCAAATGTTGAAAATCCTGACCTTGCGGAAGGAGCTAGGTTATTTATGTAGTTTTTTAAAACCGTACATTAATTTTTAGTTGTTGAAACTTGTATTCAAGTTCATTTTATCAGTAGTAAACAGTGCTTGAATAACCAGAATTTTCTGTCTGCCTTAGTTTGTTGGCGTTAAGAAATTTGTGCAATGAAGCCGTAAAAATGATCACTGAGCGAGGTACGAGGGAATGTTTGAGCATTTTAGGCGTAATGCAACAAATTTTAGCACAACAAACTACAGCGGCGGCTTTTTTTGGTTCGTTTTTTTAGCTGAAGAAAAAAATGAACGGATGTTGAG
>CALDJV010001024.1 GCA_937899305.1 uncultured Cytophagaceae bacterium | reverse complement strand
GTATACCAAGTAAAAGACCTGAAGTCAATCAGTTTTACCCGAAACCCTGCTTTTAATCAGGTTGATCCACAATTGGCCAGTAGCTTGCCCTGGATGTACCAAGTAGTAAATGCCGCTACCCAAGGAAGCATCAGATGGAACTTACAAGCCAAGTCTAGTATGTGTTGGTGTAAATACCAGTGGAAAGTAACCAAGCAAGCGTTGTAAATTTTTAGGTGATGCTCTTCAAACTTTTGATGCTTATAAGTGGTTAGAGTTTGTATGAAAATTTGCGGAGTAGACTACGGTAGTAAAATGGCAGGTACGACCGTAATTTGTTACTATGATACGACCACCCACCAATTGTTTTTGGAGAGTTCAGAAAAGAAAAAAGATGCCGATGCTTTTCTCAAAAAATCCATCGAAACCCATCAACCGTCTTATGTATTTATAGATGCTCCCTTGTCATTGCCCTTGGTATATCAGAATCGCCCTGGATATACCAACTTTTTTTTCCGTAAAGTAGACCAGGAAGTCCAAGGAATGTCACCCCTGTTTTTGGGTGGCCTCACCGCACGCGCTATGAAACTGGCTTATGACTTGAAACCCCTACCATTTTATGAAACTTATCCCGCGGCCCAAAGCAAACGCCTCCACTTGAAAGCCTTGGGGTACAAAACCAAGGTAGCCCAAATTGATCCGGTACTTGCCGAAATCAACCAACATTATCCTGAGTTTACGCTACCACCCATTAAAAACTGGCACGAAGTAGACGCTTTACTGGCCCTGATTGGAGCATATCGTTTCTGGAAAAGTGAACACCAAGTATTGGGAGATGCCGAAGAAGGTCAAGTGTATTTGTAGTAACATCTTGTATTCAACCTCTGATAATGTGGGAGATGGCCTGACCTGGGTATTTTAGGTATGGTAAGAGGGTGAAAAAGAATTCTGTTTGGACAGAAGAGACAAACAATTAACTTTGCAGTGTTACTATAAAAAACCATACACAAGAGATGAGCAATATTGCCAATACTACTGAACGCCAAACCTTTCAAACTCGCAGCGACCAGTTCCAACAACAAGCCAAATTATTTCAACAAAAGTATAATCAAATATCCACCGTGCGTTTGTTGGCCTTTTTGGGAGCCATAGTGAGCGGCTTTTATGTGGGCAACGTAACTGGGCATTGGGAGTGGGGAGTGTTGGCCTTTGTGGTAGGCATAGGAATCTTTATTGCCTTGATCAAACGCCATAATCAAATTACTTATCAGCGCAATCAATATCGTTTTTTGGCTCAAATTAATGAAGAGGAAATAAAAAGACTGGATTATGAGCTCAAAGAATTTGCTGATGGAAGTGAACACCTGCCTCAGGGACATTTTTATGCGTCTGATTTAGATATTTTTGGCCGTCATTCCATTTTTCAATTACTTAATCGTACCACTACCCAAAGAGGAGAACAAACCCTGGCTGCCTGGTTGCTGAATTCGGCCCGGCCCAAGGAAATAAAAGCCCGTCAAGAGGCCATTCAAGAACTAAAGCAATTGATCGATTGGCGGCAAACATTTCAGGCTCGCGGCAAACATGGGCAAGTAGAAGGAGCAGCTATCAATCAGTTGTTTGACTGGGGAACCGAACCAGCTAAAATCATCAGCAAGCCTTGGTTGGTTATGATGACTTACATTATGCCGATTGTATCATTGGCAGCCTTGGTGGTGATGGGAATGGGGTTGACTACTTATCATATCTTGTTCATTCCGATGTTCATCAATGGTGTTTTTCTGGGAATGACCTTCAAAGACCTTCAAAATACCCACGAAAAAACCGATAAATCGAGTACTACGCTCAAATCGTATACTCAGCTTTTAAAAAATATTGAAGAAGCCAGTTTTGCAAGCGAAAAATTGCAAAAGATACGCGCGTTGACGGCTACTGAAACGGGGACTGCCTCCCAGAAAATTGCTCGTTTGGCTACCATTCTGGCGAACCTCGATCAGCGCAAAAATATTCTGTTTATTTTTCCGGCCAACTTCTTCTTTCTATGGGATATTGTGTGGATGGCTCGCCTGGAAAAATGGCGTCAAACGACCCGACGCGAAATTGTAGGTTGGCTGAAGGCCATCAACCAAATGGAGGCCCTGAACAGCCTGGCAGGATATGCATATGCCAATCCCGAATCGGTTACTCCAAAAATTTCTGACCAAGACTATGTAATTGAGGCGACCAATTTAGGGCACCCCTTGATCAATGGACGAGAGCGAATTACCAATTCGGTGACATTGACTGGTTTGGGCAATACGATGGTGATTACCGGGTCGAACATGTCAGGTAAAACAACCTTTGAGCGAACCGTAGGAGTAAATGTAGTACTGGCTTTGACCGGAGCCCCGGTATGTGCCGATCAATTTGTAGTGTCGCCTATGCAAGTGTTTACCAGTATGCGTACTCAGGATTCGCTGGAAGAAAACATTTCCTCTTTTTATGCGGAGCTCAAGCGCCTCAAGCAATTGATTGATCATTTGGAGGAAAATCCTCGTTTGCCAGTACTGTATTTACTAGATGAAATACTGAAAGGCACCAACTCACAAGACCGCCATTTGGGGGCCAAAGCATTGGTATACCAATTACACGGTCATCGGGCAACTGGTTTGGTATCTACCCACGATTTAGAGCTAGGTATTCTCGAAAAGCAAACCAATTTTATCCAAAACTACAGTTTCAATAGCCAAATAGAAGGCGATAAAATCTTTTTTGATTACAAACTTACCCCTGGTATTTGTCGAAGTTTCAATGCCAGCAAATTGATGCAAAACATGGGCATAGAGATCGAAAAGGTAAAGGCGCTTGGCGAAGCAATGGACAAGGAGTAACCGAGTTAAAAGTCTTAATCAGGACTTTTTTCTTCAATTGTATCTGATTCTGCTGGAGGTACGGCTATATTTTGGAAATGGTAGAGGTGAAAAAGCGGAAACAAAACCAAGGCGTTGGCCAAACTATAGATATAATTTGGCGAGACGGTGGCCTCGCCTCCAGAAGTCATCAGGTAGCAGGTAATCCCTATCTGTACAATCGCAATGCCCATGATACCCCAAATACCCGAGTAATGGTTGAGGTACCAAATGATCAAGCCTAATGAGATCAAGGAGCCAACAATGACCGATACAAGCTGATATAATGATGCACGGTTGATGATGGACGAAAAATTGTAAAGTGCAGTGAGGATGACAACGGTGAGCATCAATACCCTCAAAGGATAGTTAGGGTCTAAATTGTCCTGTTGTTTTTTAAATACCTGGATGCGCTCTGCCAAAGGCACCCTCTTTTCAATCAAAGCCAAAGAGAGGAACCAAGATAAGATACTGGTAAAAGGGAACACCCACCAGAAATAGCGCATATTGGGAGCTTCACCTCGCGATATGAGGTAAGTGGTCAGAAGATCGCGATAAGCCAACGACAATAGGTAAATGGTGAAGACAAGGCTCAATCTTAAAAAAAGCTGATAATACCAGACGATATATCCTTGATAAGTAGTAGTGCTCAAGGCCAACGAAAAAAATGCAATCCAAAATATCAGGTAGAAAACCGTAGCCCAAGACTTTGATAGCCCCTGAGCCAAATCTATGCTGCGTCCTTTAAGGTAGTTTACATTCTTTTGTAAGCCACTGATTAAAAAACTATAAAGAAGAAACAATACCAGCAAAATCAATGACTTGAATAAGGGTCTCAGATAATAAAAATAGCGATGGGTACGATCATCTATTTGAATACGCATGGTCAAGAACGCTCGTTTGCCCAACAATTGTTCTAAGAACTCCGATACATAATAGCCATTCATAAAAGCTACCCCAAATGGTATAATGCCCAGCAACATGACTATCCAGGCTCGGCGATCTCGGAATACAAGCCATCCAAACACCAAAGGAGGGAGTAACGCTGTCATCAAATCAATCAAGGTTTGAGTCAGGGAGTAGCTTGGCCGTACAGTAGAAGGTTCCAGTGAGTTTACATAAATATAGGTAAATGTGATGATGACGGTCAATAACGCGGTGATCAGTGCTGCTCTGGCTTGCTTGAGCCAATAGCCAATACTCCACCATAATCCTACAACTTCTAATAGCGCCAGAGTCCAATTTTGCCACAAGGGACGTCTTTTGTAAGGTATCGTAGTAAGCTGGGTATATTCCATCCAAAAATGTAATCCTCCTAGTATCAGGGCTACGATTGAAATTATTTTGAAGGCGGTTAGGAATTGTTTATTGTTGTACATATCGAGTTATTAGAAGAGGGAAGCGAATCACTATTTTGTGGAGCGTGTAGCTCGTATAATTTAAAAGTAATAACCGAGGATAAATCGAAAGATGCAAATATTAAAGGGGAAGTT
>CALDJV010001023.1 GCA_937899305.1 uncultured Cytophagaceae bacterium | reverse complement strand
GTGAATCAACATTTTTCCCTTAACTAAACGACATTGAGCTGTAGCCATCGGTTTTCTTGCCCGTAGCGCTGCTATGGGTGCAAAAAATGCCTTGCCCAACAACTCATGTATATGACCAAATCGGACACTTATTTTGAAAGCGTTACTTAACTAAAGAAAGTAATTGGTTACCGTAAATTAACAGTGTAAGTAGAAGATTACCCCAAAATATTCTTCCAGAAACATAGAACTCTTTTCAAGTTTATTTATTTTTAAATTTTTACAAGTTTATCTTCAAGCCATTATAAAAACATGAGGCAAAAGCTTTTGATTGCTATTCATCTTTCAAATACTCATAAAATTAGAACAAACGACCAGTTTTTGAAGCAAGTGAGTCATCAGGCCTTTAAATTTGATGTGCTCCTTATCTCGCAAGAGAACCATCATAAGCCAGTCGGGTTTCCAGAAACTGTGTTTTGGATTGGCCTAAAAAAAAAGGTAGGAGAGGGAAGAGTTGAAAAACTGGCCTATACCTATGCGATTGAGAATAATTACAAATATGTAACCATTGTTGATGATACGCAGGGGTATTTTTTGATTGATCACATAGACCAATTCACTCAGGATTTATCGATAAATCCTGATTTTTTAGTACTCAACGATACCAAACAATCGTATTTTGGGGTGATCAAGTATTTTCAGAAAAAAATACTGAAAATGTATATCAATAGCTTTCATTCCAATGTAGTTATTTATGCTACTCAGTTTTTAAGGAAAATCCCTTTTCGGTTTAATTCCGATGACGACAATTTTAAATTAGAAGTACGCGTACAAGCTTTTCTGAGTCGCCCAAGTTTCAAAGAAGTACATTTTGACTCTGTTCAAAGAAGTTTTTCTTTCAAAAAAAAATGGAAATCTTTGACATTGCTTTCTAAAGTGTTTTTCCATAATTTGGGCATCTTTTATCAGAAAAAGTTTGACTTGGTTATTAACAACGAACAATATAGCCTCAAACTGGGCTATGCAAGCTCTCATACTTACGCCATCAATGGAGTAAATCCTAATACGAAAGTGGCAGATGTAGGAGCGGGTCCGTTTGGAATTGGTCATGAACTAAAGAAAAGAGGATGCGAAATTGTGACGATCGATCAGTTTGACATTCCTGATGGATATAAATGTGGGGACCATATTGTAGCAGATCTCAATCAGTATTTTAATATTTCTTTAAAAGAGTACGATTACATATTATTTTTAGATATCATCGAGCACCTGGTCAACCCCGAAGACTTTTTGTTTCAGATTTCTCAACAATATACTTATCGTCCCCAAAAATTGATTTTGACTACTGGAAACATTGCCTTTCTTCCTGTAAGAATGATGCTTTTTCTGGGTTTTTTTAACTATGGTAAAAGTGGTATTCTTGATAAAACTCATACCCGTCTTTTTACATTTAGCTCATTTAAAAAGTTGATCAAAGATAGTCAACTAAAAATTACTAAAGTAAGAGGAGTACCGGCTCCTTATCCTAAAGCTATTGGGAATAACCTGGTAGCTAAGTTTTTATTGGGTATGAATTTATTGTTAATTAAGCTATCAAAAGGGATTTTCTCTTACCAAATATACATTGAAGCTGAAACAACTCCCTCCATTCAGTTTATGGTCTCACAAATAGAGGCGAAAAATGCTCAAAAAGGCAAATTACAATGAAAAAAATGTTACGAGATATACAGCAATTGAGCAAGCAGCAACGATGGTGGCTCATTGTGATGATTGTTGGTTCACTGTTTTTGAAATTTTGGATGTGGTATTTTGTACCTGCACAACCATTTGGACCCGATGCCTCCGATTATTTGCGGATTTCAGAATTGATCAATCAACATGGCTTGAGTTTTTGGAGAAGCGACGACCCCAATTTTTTATGGCGTTTGCCTGTTTTGCCTATTCTAATAAGTATTTTTGGGGGGTACCAGGCATTGATGATATTACAACTTTTGTGTACTTATTTGCTAGCATATTTGGTATATAAAGTTTTTGACAAACTTACCCTACAAAGTGCTGTGAGTGTGTTTATTGGCGGGTTTACGTTATTTTTACCCTACATCAATATTGCTGCTTGTCGAATACTTACCGAATTTTTCCAAGTTCTACTGATCATTTATTTCCTTAAAAAGATTTTTTACCAGGAATATGACTGGCGTTTTTCATTGGCGATGGTATTGGTAGTTTTTCTGAGACCAGAGGGTTATATTTATATTTTGTTTTTATTGAGCAGAACCCTTTATGTTGGGTATTACCGTAAATTAGTGGTTTTTGTATTGCCCATATTATGCATTGTAGGTTGGATGACTAAAAACAAACAAGTATACGATACTTTTTCTATGGTCAACCCTATTATGTCGAGCAGAGCCCTTATTGGTGGTATTTACCCTCAGATAAATACTAAAAAAAGCCACCCATTCCACGATAAGTTTAATTTTTACAAAGCAAGAGATTACGTCCATAGCGAGCTATTTGTGAAACAATACAAGCAAGAAGTACGAAAAGAGTTAATCCAATTTTTAAAGGATAAGCCACTTATTTACTTGGCTTATCGAGTGAAAAGTATTTTGTATAGTTTTTCATATATCGCTTTCAATGAAGAGTTGATGCCAGATAAAAATTGGCGTTACCAACGAAAAGCGTCTTATGAACAGGTAAGGAAAAACAATGCCAGATGGGGGTATCAGACGATTTTGACTAACAAAGATTGGGTTAGATTGTTATTGAGGTTGATGTATAATGGGTCACTATTGTTGATGAATTTTATTGGTTTGTTTGTGATACTATTCAATTTTCGTAAGCTGAAAGTATTCATATTCACGTTTATGTTGTTCTCTTTTATTGCGGTAGTAGAGGTAGACATGCGTTACTTCCTGACCATCCAGTTGTTATGCTGTTGCTTTTTTATTTTGGGTTTGCGAAACTTGTGGCTTTATCGTAGTCTTCGCTTGAGGGTAGAAAAGAGTTGATGTTATATAGCACTTCCAAAGTAATGCATCTTGATGGCTAAATAGTTTTATGATTACACAATGTATAACAGTACAACCATAATACCATTTAGCCGTAGCCTCTTATGGTGTAGGTTGTCCCTTACGCTCCTTGAAGTTATAGATTTTGAATTTACCCAATCCCCATTTTTGTAAACGATAAGTAATAGAAACCCGCAAGACGCCCAATCCATACTTTACGCTTCGCTTGAAATTGATGCTACTGGCTTCTTTAAAATATTTGGTAGGACAGGTCACCTCACCTATTTCAAATCCAGCGTAGGTAATTTGTCCCAACATTTCATTGTCAAAAACAAAATCATCGGAATTAAGGTGTAGAGGGAGTTTTTCTAGTACTTCACGACTAAAAGCCCGGTATCCAGTATGGTATTCGGCCAGTTTTTGGCTGAGCATCACATTCTCAAAAAAGGTCAAAAAACGGTTTGCAATGTATTTATACAATGGCATTCCCCCTCGCAGGGCCCCTTTTCCTAAAATACGTGACCCAAGCATGACATCAAATACACCACGCGCAATAGGATAAACCATGGCTTCGATCAATAGCGGAGTATATTGATAATCAGGGTGTACCATGACTACAATATCGGCCCCGGTGTCCAATGCAGTTTTATAACAAGTTTTTTGATTCCCTCCATAACCCTTGTTTTTTTCATGCTTGATGACATGGGTAATGCCAAGCCTTTGTGCTTCTTCAGTGGTATTATCAGGAGAGTGATCATCTACTAAAATGACTTCATCTACCACTTTGAATGGTATCTCTTGATAAGTTTGCTCAAGAGTAGCTGCGGCATTGTAGGCCGGCATCACAACAACAACTTTCTTTTGATCTATCACTATTATAGAGTTCAAAACAAAATGAGAATTTTTTCAACTAGCGATATAGTAGTATAACTACCTGTAAAGCAATGTGTTATGCTACTTTTTTGCATTTTGAGTTCAAAACAAAATGGGAATATTTTCTTTAATTCACTTTAATTTGACTTTAATTTTCCGCGACATGGTGAATTAAAGTTTTAATTTTCTATCACATTTTTTCTATTCTCACTAATTGTATGAGTACAAATTAAACATAAACTCGAGTTTTGATTGATGTTATGTGCAAAAAATTCCCATTTTGTTTTGAATAGCCTGATTTGTTGTACTATTTCAAGAATTTTCACATTTTTTGAAAAAAAGTTGCCCTGTCACCCTCACACTTTTGACTTTAGGTACTCTAACTAAGCAAACAACTTAAAAATCCTTAAAATTGAATATTATGTTAGAGACATTGAAAGTTCAAGATTTGAAACCATACAGAAATAAAAAAAGAAACTCGCTTAAAATTTAGGATATAAC
>CALDJV010001022.1 GCA_937899305.1 uncultured Cytophagaceae bacterium | reverse complement strand
GTTATTAGAATTCTTGGGAAGACTTGACAAATAATGTACCGCTCACTAATGATAACCTATACAAAATGCGATCTAAATGATCAAGAATTTGATCTGGTGAATGTACTCGATTTTGAACCACAATATTGTTCAGGGCCTGGGTGCCTAACATCGTCATAAAAGCACCCGGAACCCCATGACCGGTACAATCGGCTACTACAATGATTTGTAGATCGTCTAACTCCTCGAACCAATAGAAATCCCCTGATACAATGTCGAGCGGGCGGTACAAGATAAAATGATGAGGCAGCGCTTCTTGAATCCTTTCGTCTAACGGCAAAATGGCTTTTTGAATCCTCTTGGCATAGTTGATACTTCCCACAATATGATCTTGTTGTTCCTGTAACTCCTGGTTGATATCATTGATTTTTGTGTTGGCCTTCTGCACGTTTTCATTGGCAATTTGTAGCTCCTCGATGTAGTTTTTAAGTTCTTGATTGACCAAATTAAGGTCTTGGTTAACCAGGTTCAGTCGAAGGTTACTGCGTTGCTTGCTCCGGTAAAAAATACCCAACACCAACAACAAAGCCCCTAGCAAAATGACTCCAATGATGGCGGTACGTTGGTTGGCCTTTTGGGTCTGAATTTTGGCATTGAGCGCCAATTCTTTTTCATTTTGAAGTACCAACAAGCAATCTGCTCGTTTTTGTGAAACAAACCTTTCCTCTAACTGGGTGATTTGGCGAATATTTTTCTCACTTAATACACTGTCTGCCATTTGTTTGAATAACTCCAATTGCTGATACGCTTGATCGAGTTGCCCTAAGGCCCGGTAGGTTTTTGCCAAGTACGCTGCACCGTCTCTTATTGTTTGCGGGTTTCCGATGTCTTGCCCTTTTTTTACGCCCTCTTCAAGATAAATCAACGCTTTTGCATACTCTTTTTGTAAATAATGGGCGGTGCCTAAACTTACCAAATTTTGAGCAACTCTATCTTTTTGACCTATTTCTTGAAGCAATACCAACGATTTTTTAAAATAGTGCACTGCCTTGACGGCTTTATTTTGACTCAATGCCCAATGACCCAACCCCAAATAACTCGTAGCTACCCCACTTTTATCACCTATTTGTTTTCTTATTTTGAGTGATTCCTCGAGCATTTTCAAAGACAAAGCATCATCACCCTGCAACCGGTACAACCTGCCTAGGTTATAATAACTATTGGCAACTCCTCTTTTATCACCTATTTGCTTTTTGATTTTAAGAGAACGTTGATACATTTTCAGGGCCTGTTGGTAGTTGTGTTGGTCGTCATAAATGGCTCCTATGTTGTTATACACTTTGGCCAAGCCTTTTCTATCGCCCAATCCTTCTTTGATTTTAAGCAAACGCTGGTACATCATCAAGGCTTTCGAGTAACTGCCTATTTTACGGTAAGTAATCCCAAGATTATTATAACTTTTGCCTAGTCCCTTCTGATCTCCATTTCTTTCTCTGGCCTTGGTAGATGCCTGATGCATGCTCAATGCTTGAACATAAAGCCCTTGCTTGGCATAGATAATACCTAAGTTGTTGTAGACTCTACCCAGGCTTTTGTCATCTCCCATTTTTTCTCGTAGCTTGAGAGACACCTGATACATCGCAAGTGCTTTGGAATACTTTCCTTGTTTTCGATAAATAATCCCTAGGTGATTATAGCTACTGGCCATTCCAGCCTCATCTTTTAGTTCCCTAAAGATCTCAAGCGCCTGTTGCATTAGGTTCAAAGCTTTGGCATAACGGTCTTGCTTTCGATGTATAACCGACAGGTTCTTTAAGGCATTGGCTTCTCCTTTTTTGTAATTGTGTTTTTGAGCAATTTGTAGGGCAAGTTCATAAAAATCAAGGGCTTGTGGATAGTCCTTTCGCTTTGCGGCAATCCAAGCCTGGGTATACCAAGTATCGGATACACCAGTAGGGTCATTGGTGCGTCTGGCAAGTTGTAAGGCTTGGTTGATATAACGAGTTACTAGGGTAGTATCTGAGTTACGGTATGCTTTTGCCAATAGGTTATAAACTACAACCTTTTGTTTATTCGAGGCCTCAGATGTCAGTATCTTTTGCAGAGAATCTACCACATGGGCATTTTGGGCTGGTGTTATGAAGGAGATAAACCAAAAGCATACAAACACACCAGTAAATTTCATAAATAGTTGGTTTATATCAGCGAGTAAAAATTACGTTTCTATGTATACCATAGTCCACAGCATTCAGTCCACAGCCGATGTATACCCTGGAAATCAATGGCATATATCAAAATTGTGTCACCCTTTATTTTTAAATTCATAACCAACTGATCATCAGCAATCAACTTTGACTAAAATCACTGTAGAGTATAGATGTATACGTACTTTCCAAAAAAAATACTCAAGTTTCTGAAATAGTATTTTCAAGCTCAGAAAAAAGTACCAAAAAAAATCCTTTGGGTTCCCTCATTTCCCTCTATCTTCGCGCCCAAACCAAACTTGATCTTAAAAGGTTAAGAAAAGTTGATAACAGAAGTGAAATAAACCTTGAATCATTGGTATCAAAGGCATTAAGTGCTCACTGTATCACATTCATTTCTGCTTCACTTCGGTCAATAGTTCACCATTAAAAATTCATAATTAATTCAGGAATGAGTAACCAGAGGAAAAACGTCATTTATTCTATAGTCTTGTTGTCGTTGGTGGCCATTGTATATTTGTACCGCAAAAACCAAGCAGCAAAACAAGCTCCTAATACCACGCAAAGTAGCAAGCAAAATAAAAGCGATAACACTACCCCATTGGCCAATGACCAAACCGTGAAGGTGACGGGTACCACGATGGGCAAAATTGTGTACAACATCACTTACTTAGATAAAAAGCAACGGGATTTAAAACCAGGAATAGATTCGGTATTGATAGCCTTTAACCAATCACTTTCCACCTATATACCCGATTCAGAAATCTCGGTCTTTAACAAAAATACTGATGCGTTCTCGCCCACCAACATGTTCGAACGGGTGTTTCTGAGAAGTCAGGAGATATACCGTATTACTGATGGCGCCTTTGACCCCACCATAAGTCCCTTGATCAATGCTTGGGGGTTTGGTTTCAAAAAGGCCGATAAAGGTGAAATTGCGGTAGATTCATTGCTCCAGTTTGTAGGGTTTGATAAATATTTGAAATATGCTGATAAAAAAATCACCAAAACAAAATCAGGCATTATGCTGGATTTTAGTGCCATTGCCAAAGGATACGCAGTAGACGTAGTAGGGGAATATTTGGTCAGTCAAGGCATTGAAAACTACGCTGTAGAAATTGGTGGGGAGGTGCGTTGTCAAGGAAAAAACAAGGAGGGTCGTACTTGGTTGTTTGGAGTAAAAGACCCACAATACAAGGAGAAACAGAAAAACTCCGCTTTTGCCGCCATTTATCTCGAGAATAAGGCCATGGCTACCTCAGGTAATTACGAAAATTTCTATATCAAAGACGGTAAAAAGTATGCACATACCCTTGACCCCAAAACAGGTTACCCGGTAGAACACTCCTTGTTGAGTGCCTCGGTACTGGCCAATGATTGTATGAGCGCTGATGCCTACGCTACTGCTTTTATGGTCATGGGGTTAGAAAAAGCAAAAAAAGTATTGGCAAACCAGCCCGATTTAGAGGCTTTTTTAATTTACGCTGATGCTCAAGGCAAACTGCAATCTTTTGCCACCGAAGGAGCCAAAAAACACTTAGCAAAATAGGATTTTACTCAAACCCTAAAAAACCAAAGCAATGACTCTTATTTCACCGGGTTATTGCTTTTTTATTTTACAAAAACCATTTCTCAGTATTTTAACATTCTTCTGACCAATAATAAACATTAAAACACAGCCACTCATTGTATAAAACCTTCCCTTTGCCCTCTGTCTCCCAATGTCGTTTAGTTAAGTAAAATAATATCGATTAAAGAACGCTGATCAACGATTTCAGAAGGGGGCTGACGCCCTAAAATAGAAACAGT
>CALDJV010001021.1 GCA_937899305.1 uncultured Cytophagaceae bacterium | reverse complement strand
ATGGCGTTTTTTCATGGTTGTTAATTTTTGTGCTTTTGGCGAATGTTTCACTAAGTAATTCGTAAAAAATAAAGTTTCGTTTTGACTTCAAGTTCAGGTCTCGTTTTTGTCCACAGTCAACGGTCCATAGTCCACAGACGAAGATTTTGAGCAAGACTCTTATGTTTCTAACTTGTTGAAATCAAAAGGTTATTTTTCCAACTTTGCTAAGTAACCTGTTTTAATAAAAGTTTTCTCTAGCAATGTTAACTCATTCACCCCACCGTGGTTGATCGTTTTATACCAAGGTCTAAATTTTTTATACCAATTTACTTAGCCCTTACGAAAAGCAATGCAGGGATGACTCAACCTTGATCATAAAGTACTTTGGAGGGCGTTTATAGCGCTCATTTGTTTGTCCAGCTGAGGTAAATAAATGGTGATTTTGTAGATGATTCCTTATTTCATTTTACCGCGTTTTACCAAATAAGTCTGTAAGATTTGCTCGAAGCCCAGGGCAATGTCGGCTTCAATAAAGTCTATTTTATATTGGCCGCATTTGAGCTTGAGATCGTGTCTAAATTGAGCTACGTGTTTTTGATAATAAGATTTGATTTGAGAAGGTTGCAGCTTTACCTTTTGCCTAGTTTCCAGGTCTATAAATTCGTGAGGACGTTCGTCAAACTCAAAATCCTGTTCCGTTTTTTTGTCGGTTACGTGAAAGAGCAAAACCTCGTGGTGGTTATGTTTGAGGTGCTGCAAAGCCGAAAACAGTTGGTCGGCTTGTTCTGAATTGTCGAACATGTCACTAAAAATCACTACTAGGGCCCGTCGGCCAATTTTATCCGCAATTTTGTGCAATACATCAGCCACCGAAGTCTTGGTTTCGGTTTTTTCTCGGTGCAGCAAATTCTCGAGTAAAGTAAAAATCTTGTGGATGTGCGAAGGAGTAGATTTGGTTTGGGTATGTTCTTCTATGTCATCCGAAAAAGTACCCAAACTTACCGCATCGCGTTGTTTTTGTAGCATATAAGCAATGGCTGCCGCCGCCATGATGCTAAAAGTAATTTTTCCGTTATTCTGAGTAGGGTAGTACATCGAGGGTGAGACATCTATCAACAATTGGCAACGCAAGTTGGTTTCTTCTTCATAGCGTTTGGTGTACAGACGGTCGGTTTTGGCAAATACCTTCCAGTCGATATGTCGAGTGCTTTCCCCAGTGTTATACAAGCGATGTTCGGCAAACTCGACCGAAAATCCATGGAAAGGAGAACGGTGCAATCCAGTAATGAACCCTTCTACCATTTGGCGGGCCAAAAATTCTATATTTCCAAATTCTTTGATGTTGCCCAGGTTGTTCCCAGTAATCACTTGTTGTTTCGACATATGGTGAATATTTTTAAGGTATATGGTTGATCTGTCCAAATATGAATGTACCCCCTTTTGTGAGACATTTACGGTAGTGGATTCACCACCTAAAGTAGCTACATTGTTAGCTGAAATGTCTGGTATGATGGAATGTACGTTATTATTGAGCGTCTACAAATGCATTGGCTGACTTTTAACAATTTATTTGGAGTTTAGCCAGCCAAACCTCAATGAATGAATTTTGTTGAACAAAGTATCATTTACTTTCTAAAATGTGGCTTGAGAAAACCATTGTAACCTGCCTCCTTGATTTGACGCATGGTGAGCGAAGAAGTATTTTTGGTGGCAAATGTGCCCAATAATACTCGGTAGATCTTGCGCTGTTTTTGGTTGTCCCAGCCTACTTGAATAAAAATTTGATCGATATTGGTGGCGGACTTGACCTCTCGACAATATTTTTTGGTACTGCTCAACTGGGCAAAATACCCTACTTGAATACCATAACCACGGGGTGTTTGTGAAATTCCAAAATGATCATAGGTGTTGCCTACCTTGTAATCACTTTCGTTGGAAGCCCGCGAAATGTTTTTGACGGGGTCGTTTACTACCTTGACTACCGACTTTTGAGGGTTTTTTGGGGTTTCGGTTACGGTGATCCTTCCATTGTTGCCTACTGCTTCAATCATTACTTTGGCTGTACCTGTAGAAAGTAACCCAATTTTACGTGCGGCTGCTTTAGATACGTCAATGATGCGACCATGGGCATAAGGTCCCCGATCGTTGATACGTACTACCACCGAACGATTGTTGGCCAAGTTGGTTACTTTGACCATAGAGTTGAAGGGAAGTTTTTTGTGGGAGCCTACCAAGTCCTGATTATCGAAAGTTTCACCACTGGCGGTTTGTCGACCATCAAAGCGATCTATGTAATAAGAAGCAATGCCTCGTTGGCGAAAAGTTTTTTGAGCATAACCAGTATAGAACCCTCCAAAAACATACATTGTAACAAAAGCAAACCAAATGGTTGTTTTTTTCGTTTTGGCAGGAGGTGTGTGTAATAAGTATTTTACTATAGAATTGAACATAACACTTTAAAGATTCTTCTCAGTTGCAATCTTAATATGTGGTAAATTAAATAAATTATCGACTACTTCGGAATTATTTCGCTTGTCGATGATGATCAAGGCCTGTATTCAAACAGTTGACTTTGTGTCAAAATGTTGAATTTATGATGTATCCAGGCAAAAGATGACTATTTTTTCTACAAAATACAACCACATATTTTAAATTCATGAATCATTACATTTTTTTTCGTTTTGCTTCATGTAACATTCATCATTTTAGGTGAGGTAGGTATTCAAAATATATGAGTATATTAAATTTTTGTTTTTGGGGATAAAAATGATGTGTCATGAGCGCTCATAAAATCGCTTCTAACCCTTGGTACAGCGTAATTGTAGTCTCATTTTAGTCCAAATTATAATTTTTAAGCATATTCTTAATTTATATTCAAAACGTTTTTGATAGAACGAATAATATTATAACTTTACTTAAACATCAACTTTAAATTTAGAGAAAAGTGGAAGATAAGAAAGAAAAAGAAAGAGACGAAATTTATTCAAAAAGAGTAAGAGCGGGGAAAAGGACTTATTTCTTTGATGTCAAATCTACTCGTTCCAACGATTACTACCTTACCATTACCGAAAGTAAGCGTAGATATCGCGACAATGGTAGTTATACCTACGAAAAACACAAAATTTTCCTATACAAAGAAGACTTCCACAAATTTGTTGACGCGTTGAAAGATTCAGTTGAATACGTAAAGACAGATTTGTTACCCGATGTTGATTTTTCACAATTTGAAGATCAGGGTGAAGATGAAGAAAAATTGAGCTGGGATTAAGGCAAATTTGCTGCTCACAAAAGCTCTTGATATTGCGATATCAAGAGTTTTTTTATGGAAAATAATTGCATACAAACTAAAATAATAGGATGAAAAAACATATTGCAGCCATTTTAATGTTGGCATTGACCATATTGTCGTTTTACAGTCAGGCCCAACCCCCCGGAATGCCTCCACCCCCCCCCCGCCGGTAGTAAAAAAGAAACGAAACCTGGGTACTGGAGTAGAAGAACTCAAAAAAATGGGTCGCAAAGCACTCATAAAAATGGGAATCGAGATACTCAAAAAGGAAGGCTTTGAGGTGTATGATTATGAAGTGCATGTGGTAGCCAATCAATACTTTTTAGAGATTCGTTTTTACCACCCCATTACTTACTTACCTCAAAATGCAATCTATGAAGGAAGCCACCGCTTGGTATTTGCTTCCAATAAGTTTCAAAAAAGGATGAGTCGACGCTACAAAAATCCATTCTATGCCCGGACTGAAAAAGGCAAAGTGTATCCGGCTTATCGCCAGACGAATAAAGGCAAGAAAATAATTCGAAAAATAGTGGCCAGCATCAATCGCTACGATAAGGAACGAACCCAAAAGCTCAGCCTAAAAACATTTAAAAATAATCTTACGGTTTGGGAAAAGGACACTTTTTATGAAGTGGACTTTACAGGTAAATTTAAGTATTGTACTTCATTAGTGAGCGGTACATTATTTGTCAAGTCTTCCCAAGAATTCTAATAACC
>CALDJV010001020.1 GCA_937899305.1 uncultured Cytophagaceae bacterium | reverse complement strand
TTTGCGCTCGTAGCAGGGCTACGGGCAATAAAAGCAACGAAGTGTAGCGAAGAGAACCGCAGAACGAAGTTCAAGCTCTGCGTAGCTAAATAAAACTAAGCCGGACAATTATTGCGAACGCGTTACTTAATTACAATTCATTATCAAAAGTCAAAACGACTTCGTATTGATGTGTAAATCAATTTTTTTGCAAAAGTAAGCAGAAACCCCATAAAAGAAAAAATATTTCATATTGACAAAGTCCTAGTTTATGAATAAAAATTGAATATAAAACCGTGTAATTGATCATTAGGTTGTATAATAACTGAATTGATAATTTTGGGAAACCAACATGGATTCCATAAATTTGTTTGGTTATAAACTTACATCTTGTTTACACGTAAATCTAAACATGCAGATCAAGACAACAACGGAAGACAAATTTCATATTATTGAAATTTACGGGGATGTGGATGCCTCTTCCTCTATTAAACTGGATCAGTCAGTAGAAGATGCAGTAAAAGAAGGCTTCAAAGATATCCTGGTTGACTGTTCCAACCTCAATTATATATCATCTGCTGGTTTGGGCGTTTTTATGTCACATATTGAGGAGTTCAAAGAAAAAGAAATTTGTTTTGCTTTATTTGGGTTGAGCCCCAAAGTAAAAAATGTATTTGAGATTTTAGGGTTGGATAAGCTACTACAGATCTTAGATACCAAACAAGAGGCCAAGGAAATCAAGGATAAAGAGGTGAAGTAAAATTTGAACTATTGTTGTTATTTAGTCAGTAAACACGCAGAGTGTTATTTGTTTGAGCATTTATAATCGTAAGTAATAATGGTTCATTACTATAAAGTAAATTGTGTAAGGGATAATTTGAGGCTAATCAGAGAATTTGTCACGGTAGTATTGCGCAATTTATCCTTATCAGAAATAGAGGTGAATCAATTAGTGTTGGCAGTAGATGAAGTTTGTTCCAATCTAATTATCTACTCTCATAACTGTGACCCCAACCATTTTTTAGAAATCAATATTGAAGATCAATCGGGTAAATTGTTGTTCGAAATTATCGACAAAGACGCTGACAACTTTAACATGACTGAATACAAAGAGCCCAAAATTGCCAATATTATCAAAGAGCGTCGAAAAGGTGGGGTAGGGTTGATGTTGGTAAATCGAATTATGGATTCGGTAGAGGTGGCCGTAGAAGACCAACGAAGTATTTGGCGTATGACCAAAAAAATTGTAGCCAGTTAGTCAAATATTAACCAGAGCAATTCATCAAAAGCTGCTTACTATTTCTACTCCCTGATTTCCCCCTAATACATGCTTTTCTCTAAAGTGATTTCTTTTGTTAAAGTATTTATTACTCACTACAAATCGAGTTTTTTTTCATAAAAAATCCGTAAAATTGTGGTCATATTTGCCAATAGACCAAAAGCTAGATTTTATTATGTTTTTTAAATATAGTGTTTTTGCCAAGGCGGGATTGTATGTTTTGGGTTTGGGTGTAGCTTTGGTAAGCTGTACAACTACAAAAAATACAACAAGTAGTCAATCTAAAGTAATTGCCACTCTGGGATCCAACCCCATTTATGTATCCGATTTTAAATACACTTACGAGAAAAGCCTCAAGAATAAAGACAGTGCTTATACCCGTAGCAGTATTGAAAACTATCTGGATTTATACATTAAGTTTAAACTAAAAATACTGGCTGCTCAAAAAGCGGGGATAGATACTACCCAGGCTTTCAACAAAGAGCTGGCCACCTATCGGGATCAATTGGCCAAACCCTACCTGACCGACAAGGCCAAGGTAGAGGAATTGGTACGAGAAGCTTATGAACGTTTGAAAGAAGAAGTGAGGGTTTCTCACATCCTGGTAAAAGTAGACAAGGAAGCTGAACCAGAGGACACCATCGTGGCTTACAACAAAATCCTCGAGTTGCGCAAGAATGTCCTCAATGGTAAAAGTTTTGAGCAAGTAGCTACCCAACATTCGCAAGGGCCATCGGCCAAGCAAGGTGGAAACATTGGATATTTTACGGCATTGCAAATGGTGTATCCTTTTGAAAATGCATCTTACAATACTCAAATAGGGTCTATTTCTGATTTACTACGGACCAAGTTTGGGTATCACTTCTTGAAAGTGACCGATCGCCGCAAAGCCAGTGGTAAAATCCAAACGGCCCACATTATGATTGTGTCTCCTCCCAAAAGCTCTATTAAAGATTCTATAGAAGCCAAGCGAAAAATTGACAAAATTTATGAACGTCTCAAGGCGGGAGAAACCTGGGAAAAGTTGTGTCGTCAGTTTTCTGAGGATCAGCCCTCAAAAGACAAAGCAGGTGTATTGCCCGAGTTTGGCATTGGCGAAGCGATCCCTGAGTTTGAACAAGCCGCTTTTCAACTCAACGAAGTAGGTGACTTTTCTCAGCCCATTTATACCCCTTACAGTGGTTGGCACATCATCAAACTAGTGAAAAAGAGAACCGTAGAACCGTTTGGTAAAATGGAAGGCTTTATCCGTCAGAAAGTCGCCAAGGATTCCCGTTTGAAGGTAACTCAGCAATCATTTATAGAAAGGCTCAAGAAATTAAACAACTTCAGTACCAATGCCAGAGTGGTAGACAGAGCCATAGCCAAGGCCGATGCTTCTTTGTTGAAAGGAGGATGGAAATACAATCAAAATGATCCGTTGCTCAACGAAGTAATTGTAAGGTACGAAGATCGTGTGCTTAAGCTCAAAAGAGGGTATACTGTCAAAAACTTCTTTGACTTTGTGATAGAAAAGCAAGTACCCAAAGCAAATCTGAACAAATCGCAGCATTATATGCAATTGCTTTTCCAACAGTTTATTGATTTTAGCGCCATCGATTTTGAGCGCAATAACCTTGAAGTGAAATACAAGGATTATAAAATGTTGGTAAAAGAATATAAAGAGGGGATGATGCTGTTTCAAATGATGAATGATAATGTTTGGAACAAGGCTATCCAGGATACAGTTGAAGCACGAAAATTCTTTGAAGGAAATCGGGAACGTTACCGCTGGAAAGAAAGGGCTCAAGCTACCATTTATAGTATTGCCAATGAGCAAGTGCTCGCTCAACTGAAATCACGTTTAGGACAAACCAGGTATTTAGTCACCAAGGCCAAAGCAGATAATTTGTATTTTGATAAAAACGGAAGTGGTTTGAATAAGAGCACCGAGCAGGTATTGTTGAGGGTAGCCAATATTTTGCGACGAAACCGTCAGTACAAGCTTGAAATTTCTGGCCATATTGATCCCGACGAGGAAGACAAACTATCTAGTGAACGTTTACAAAAGGCTTTAGGGTTTTTGTTGAGACAGCGAGTGGGTATCGATCGTATTATTACCAAGGATTATAAAAAATCGAAACCAGTATCTATCAAAAACCGAAGAAGGAATCGCCGATTAGAGTTCGCGTTTTATTCTTCCGATAAAAAAGATTTGGCAATTGAGTTGAATTTGACGAATCCATTGAATATCAAAATTACCGAAGGGGTGTTTGAGAAAGGCCTCAATTCGGATTTAAACAAAGTAGCTTGGGAAAGAGGGAGTACTCAGTTGCGTGACAAGGATCGCATTTTGTATGTAGTGATAGATAAAATACTACCCTCTCGGTTGAAAGAGTACAACGAAACCAGAGGCAAGGTAATTACCAATTACCAAAACCACCTTGAGCAAGAATGGATCAAGGGATTGAGTAAGTCTTATCCTGTTCAGATCAATCAGAAAGTAATAGATCAATTGGTAGGACAAAAATAGAAGATGAGCTCACATGAAACCATACTTCTCTAACACAAAAATAGTGGCTTTTTTACTTGCACTGAGTCTTATTATGGGCTTACCTGGTTGCAACTTATTGAGTAGTGATGAGCAGGCTACCGACAAAAAAGACTCGAAAAGAGTAGCTCAAGTAGGAAACTCAGTACTGTATGCCAATGCGCTTCAGGGGCTTACAGTTCCTGGAATGAATCCGAAAGATAGCCTCTCTTTAGTAAAGAGATACATTGATTCTTGGGTTAAAAGAGAATTGGTTTTGAACGAAGCTCGTGAACAGAGCCAGGTAGATCAGTCTGAAATTAAGAAAAAAGTACAGCAGTTTGAGTACGATCTTTTACGATATTCACTCGAGCAAAAATACGTAACCGAAAAATTAGATACCTTAGTTAAGAAAGCCGAAATAGATGCTTATTTGAAGGGGCATCAGGAGTTTTTGAAATTAAAAGAGAACATTGTGCAAGGAGTGTTTATGAAAATACCCCTTGCCAGCATTCAAAGAGATTCTTTAGCAAACATCAAGATTAGTCGGATGCTATTGAATACTGGGGCCAATCGTAAGAAAACTTTAAGAGATTATTGCGTAAAGTCGGCTGAGTTTTATCATCTGGAGGATAGTACTTGGGTGTCCCTAGATGCTTTGATAAGCAACACTCCATTTGCAGAAATGGCCAATAAAGCAAATTTGATGACCTTAAGTAAAGTACAGCCGATGAACCGCCGAGATAAGCAATATATTTATTATCTCAAGTTGCGGGATTTCAAATTAGCCGATCAGGAAGCGCCTTATGATTTTGCAAAATCCAGGGTAATCGCGTTGATTTTGCAAAATCGTAAAGTACAATTGATTAAAAAATTAGAAGAAGATTTACTAAAAAAGGCGCAAAAATCTAAAAAGATTAAAATTTATTAAATGCAAAAAATTATGCACAAGTCAATTTTGAAGTATGGTTTGAGCACTGCCCTACTTCTGTTGTTTTTGTTGGGTTCAACTCAAAGCAACGCGCAAGGAGGGGGGAAGGTAGTAGATAAAATTATCGCAAAGGTAAACAACTACATCATACTAGAGTCAGATCTTCAGGCCCAATATTTAAATATAATTTCTCAGAGCCAGGCCACCCCAGGAGCAAAACTGAAATGTAAATTGCTGGAAGACATGATCATCAACAAGATGTTGTTGGCCAAAGCAGACATCGACTCAGTAACGGTGAGTGATGGCCAAGTAGAAGACCAGCTCAATCGTCGTATTGCTTTGCTTATTCAGCAGGCCAATGGTAGTCAGGCCGAATTGGAAAAGTTATACGGCAAAACGATGGACCAGATTAAAGAGGACATTCGTGATATTTTGAAGGAACGATTGACGGTGCAAAAAATGAATGGTGAAATTACCGCCAATGTAAAAATTACGCCCAAAGAAGTCAAACAATACTTTGATGAGATCCCTAAAGATAGTCTGCCTTACTTTCAAGATGAGGTAGAGGTAGGGCATATTGTAAAGATACCGGAGCCTACCAAGGAGCAAAAAATGAAAATTCGGGATCGACTTGATAAGATCAGGCAGCGATTACTGAAAGGGGAAGAGTTTGGACCACTGGCTCAGGAATTTTCGGAAGACTATGGTAGTGCCAAAAATGGTGGAGACTTGGGTTGGCAAACCAGAGGGGTATTTGTACCTAAGTTTGAGGCAACTGTTTTTCGCTTGAAAAAAGGTGAAATTTCTAAGGTAATCGAATCTCAACTGGGATTCCATGTCATTCAGCTTATAGAAAGACGAGGGAATGAGTTTCATACGCGCCATATTTTTATGAAGCCAGATTACTCTTTGGTAGATGTAAGCGAGGCCAGTCATTTTTTGGATAGCATTCGGGTTAAGATTTTACAAGATAGTTTGCCTTTTGCCAAAGCGGCAAAGGAATATTCGGATGATAAGCTTACCGCAGGAAATGCTGGAATTCTGACCAGCCCAGTAACAGGTAGTACCCAAATTGTAGTAAAAGACTTGGATTCGTACTTGTATTTGACCTTGGATACAATGAAAGTAGGCAATGTTACCAAGCCTCAGTCTTATCGTACCAATGACGGTAAAACTGCAGTACGCATCATTTATTATAAGGGTAAAATCCCGGGTCATAATGCGGACTTTACGAAGGATTACCAAAAGATATACACCGCGGCACTCAATGAGAAAAAAGCCAAGGCAATTAATCAATGGTTCAATAGGGTGAAAGGGGAGATGTTTATTGAGATTGACAAAGCCTATAAAGATTGCAATGTGTTGAATAATTGACGATTGTAAAATATAATATAAATCGCTAGTAACGCTTTCAAAATAAGTGTCGAGGTTTTAGTGAAATTACTCAAAGCTAAA
>CALDJV010001019.1 GCA_937899305.1 uncultured Cytophagaceae bacterium | reverse complement strand
ACTAGACATCAACAAAAAACCACTCAAAAATCAAAACCATACCCTCAAGAACGGAGCTTTTTATTCAGACAAAAAAATGGAAACCATTACCAAAGTAAGTCAGGTACCTGATTTAAAAATACCGGTGGCGCTTGTGGTTGGAAAAATGACGGGCAGTGCTGGTGAACTCATTGCAGTGGGATTTAGAGGCAGAAAAAATGTAGCAACGATTGGCGAAACCAGCTATGGAATGCTTACCTGTAACGATTTGGTAAAGCTTCCTTTTGGAACAAAAATAACCCTGACTTATGGTTATTTGGCCGATAGGAACAATGTATATACGGTTGATATTGAGCCCGGTGTCAAAGTAGTAAGAAAAGCCAATTTTAACGATCTCACCAAGGATCAAAACATTGTAGAAAGCATTCAATTTATTGATAGCAAAGCTCAAAAGTAAGTTTAACTATACAAAAAGCCCTCAGCGAACATTACACTGAGGGCTTAAAATCTATCTAAAAACTATTTTGCGATTACAACAGGAAATTATCCTTTGAGAATGGCTCTGGAAATGACTACTTTTTGGATTTCAGAAGTTCCTTCCCCAATTGTACAAAGCTTGGCATCACGGTAAAACTTCTCTACTGGAAAGTCTTTTACGTATCCATATCCTCCCAAAACTTGTACTGCATCGTTGGCTACTCTTACCGCCACCTCTGATGAATAATACTTAGACATCGCCGATTCTTTACTTACTTTCTTACCTGCATCTTTCAAGTCAGACGCACGGTCAGTCAATAATTTAGCGGCATCTATCTCAGTAGCCATATCGGCTAACTTGAATGAAATTCCTTGAAAAGAAGCAATGGGTTTACCAAACTGTTCTCTTTCTTTGGCATAATTGAGGGCTGCTTCATAAGCACCTTCAGCGATTCCGATCGAGAGGGCCGAAATAGAAATACGTCCTCCATCTAAAATAGCCAATGCTTGACGGAAACCATCTCCTACACTGCCAAGTATATTTTCTTTGGGAATACGACAATTGTCAAAAATCATTTCAGCAGTTTCAGAAGCGCGCATCCCTAATTTACTTTCTTTCTTGCCTCCCGAAAAACCAGGAGTTCCTCTTTCTACTACAAATGCCGACGCATTGCCTGAAGTATTGGGCTCACCCGTCCGGGCCACTACTACTGCTACATTCCCCGAAATACCGTGGGTAATGAAATTCTTAGCCCCGTTGAGCACCCACTCGTCGCCTTCTAATACTGCGGTGGTGCGCATGTTGCCTGCATCAGACCCAGTATTGGGTTCCGTAAGTCCCCAAGCACCCAACCACTCGCCAGTTGCCAGCT
Source organism: uncultured Cytophagaceae bacterium (assembly GCA_937899305.1). GTDB lineage: Bacteria > Bacteroidota > Bacteroidia > Cytophagales > Microscillaceae > Microscilla. The sequence continues at coordinate 4,808 of CALDJV010001019.1, read as the reverse complement.
TCGGCAACCATTTGGCTTTTTGGTCATCGTTGGCAAATTGTAGTATATGGTTTGTACACAATGAGTTATGAGCAGCCATAGAAAGGCCAATTGAACTATCAATTTTTGATAATGCAACGATGGCAGCTACATATTCTCTATAACCCAATCCTGCACCATTGTATTTTTCGGGTACCAACATACCCATAAGTCCTAAATCTCCTAATTGTTTGAATAATTCTCGGGGAAAAATCTGGTTGTCGTCCCAATCCATCATATAAGGACGTATATGTTTGTCTCCAAAATCGGTTACACTTTGGGTAATTTCAGTAATGAGTTCTTCTCGATTGACTAATGTTTCTGTTTGCATATAGTAAATTGAATTTTTCAATGCAAAAATAGCAATAAAATTATACAATAAAAATTTACAAATACGGGGGTAGCTTTCCTGTAAAACCATAACTCTACTGACTTACAGTTTATTAAGATAAAATTTGGCAAAAACAGAGAAACAAAGAATTTATTAGCTTTCATTAGATAATTTCACTTTCAAAATTTTTTTCTCCTGAATCAAACCACCGTTTTCACAAGATAAATTGCTCTAAATATTTGCATTTTTTTGTCAACATTTTGATTTCCAAAAACATCAACTTTTTGAAAAACTGCATTGTTTATTAAAAATTGGTAATTCACCTAATAATCCGCTAGCTTTGTCTACAATATTTTGATTTGTTATTAATAATTATTTGTTATATGAAAATAGCAGTAGTTGGTACTGGGTACGTTGGTTTAGTTACAGGTACTTGCTTTGCCGAAACTGGTAATAATGTCACTTGTATAGATATTGATGTTGAAAAAGTTAATAAACTTAAGCAAGGAACCATCACAATTTATGAACCAGGTTTAGATGTCCTGTTTGAAAGAAATATCAAACAAGATCGCCTTCATTTCACTACCGATTTAGCAGAAGGAATCAAAGGTGCTGAAATCATTTTTTTGGCCCTTCCCACTCCTCCTGGTGAAGATGGTTCTGCGGATCTGAAATATGTTCTAAAAGTAGCCGATGACTTGGGCCATTTGCTGGAAACCTATACCGTCGTTGTAGACAAAAGTACGGTTCCAGTAGGTACTGCTGAAAAAGTTCAGGCTGCCATTGCGGCAAATGCTACCGTTGAGTTTGATGTAGTGTCTAATCCTGAATTTTTGAGAGAGGGCGTTGCTGTAGAAGATTTTATGAAACCTGACCGGGTGGTAATAGGTACTTCGTCAGACAAAGCCAAGAAGGTAATGGAAAAACTCTATCTACCTTTTGTCCGTCAGGGCAACCCCATCATATTTATGGATGAGCGTTCGGCTGAAATGACTAAATATGCAGCAAACGCATTTCTAGCCACCAAAATCACCTTTATGAACGAAATTGCCAACCTGTGTGAACGGGCTGGTGCTGATGTAGATAATGTACGTAAGGGCATTGGTACTGATTCGCGAATCGGGAAACGATTTTTATTTGCTGGTATTGGCTATGGTGGAAGCTGTTTTCCAAAAGATGTACAAGCATTGGCTAAAACGGCTAGTGAGTTTGACTATGACTTCAACATATTGAACTCGGTCATGAGCGTAAATCACAAGCAGAAAACCAGAATGCTTCCTCAATTGAAAGCGCATTTCAACAATGACCTGAAGGGCAAAACCCTCGCCATATGGGGATTGTCGTTTAAGCCTTACACCGATGACATTCGTGAAGCACCTTCTTTAGAAAACATCCACGCTTTATTAGCTGAAGGAGCAAAGATCAAAGCATATGATCCTGAGGCCATGGACAATGTAAAACAAATTATAGGCGATAAGATCGAGTATTCAGACAGTGCTTATGGTGCGTTGTTAGATGCTGATGCATTGCTTATTTTTACCGAATGGCCCGTCTTCAGAACTCCTGATTTTGAAGTAGTATCAAAACTATTGAAAAATAAAGTGATTTTTGACGGAAGAAATTTATTTGATCTGGATCAGGTTCGAGAGCTAGGCTACACTTATTACAGTATTGGCCGTCAAACAGTCAATTTATAAAATACAAATAACTAAACTGGTTGACGAACCAGGAAACTTATTGAGTTTCATATGATTGTGCTTGTCAGGCCTGACAGGTTTTCAAAATCTGTCAGGTCTAAAAGCAAGCTTAGTTTATAGAGTACTCAGTCATTTTAGAATTTCTTTAAATTTTATAAATAAATACTCAATGAAAAGGGTTTTGATAACTGGAGCAGCAGGTTTCTTAGGCTCCCATCTATGTGATCGTTTTATCGCAGAGGGTAATTATGTGATAGGAATGGATAACCTTGTCACGGGTTCTCTGAAAAATATAGAACACTTGATGCCCAAAAAGGAGTTTGAGTTCTATCATCACGATGTGTCCAAGTTTGTACATGTAGCAGGCGATTTAGATTATATATTGCATTTTGCATCTCCTGCCAGTCCCATCGATTATTTACAAATCCCTATTCAAACCTTGAAAGTAGGTTCATTGGGCACCCACAATTTATTAGGATTGGCCAAAGCCAAAAATGCACGCATATTGGTAGCTTCTACTTCTGAGGTATATGGCGATCCTTTGGTACACCCTCAAAACGAGGATTATTGGGGAAATGTAAACCCTATTGGCCCTCGAGGTGTATACGACGAGGCCAAACGTTTTCAAGAAGCCATTACAATGGCCTACCACACATTCCATGGCTTGGAAACGCGTATTGTCAGAATTTTTAATACTTATGGCCCACGAATGCGTTTGAACGACGGCCGAGCTTTGCCCGCTTTCATTGGTCAAGCCTTACAAGGAAAGGATCTTACCGTATTTGGGGACGGTTCGCAAACCCGTTCTTTTTGTTATGTAGACGATTTGGTAGAAGGTATTTATCGTTTATTGTTGAGTGATTACGCACACCCCGTCAATGTCGGTAACCCCGATGAGATCAGTATCAAAGACTTTGCAGAGGAGATTATTAAACTGACAGGTACTGATCAAAAAATCATATACAAACCTTTGCCAAAAGATGATCCCAAACAGAGAAAACCTGAAATTACCCGAGCAAAAGAGATTTTAGGATGGGAACCCAAAGTATCTCGTGCTGAAGGCTTGCAAAAAACTTATGCTTATTTTAAAGATTATTTAGAACAAGAAGCACAAGCTTAAAACATGTCAGCTATGAAAGTCTTAGTAACCGGAGGAACTGGTTTCATTGGCTCACACACGGTAATTGCTTTAATTGAAGCAGGGATGAAACCGGTGATTGTAGATAATTTCGACAATTCATCGCCATCAGTACTAGAAAAAATAAGGGCTATCACTCAGGTAGCCCCTACTTTTTATGAGGTAGACTGTAACAATCCTGAAGAAATGAGCCGGGTTTTTGAAACCGAAAAAGACATTCAGGGAGTCATTCACTTTGCCGCCTATAAAGCAGTGGGAGAATCAGTGGTTCAGCCATTGAAGTACTATCAAAATAATGTAGGCTCTCTCATTGTACTTTTGAATACGATGAAAAAACACCAAACTCCTCACTTGGTATTTTCATCTTCTTGTACAGTATATGGGCAACCCGAACAGCTTCCTGTTACCGAAGCTTCCCCCATTATTCCAGCCGAATCGCCTTATGGCAATACCAAACAAATCTGCGAGGAAGTAATCCAAGATTTAGTACATAGCACCCAATATGGCGTTGATCAAGTGCAGTTAAATGCGGTATTGTTGAGGTATTTTAATCCAATTGGGGCGCACCCAAGTGGACATATTGGGGAGTTACCCACTGGAGTTCCTAACAATTTGGTTCCTTATATTGTACAAACAGCTGCGGGGCTAAGGGAAAAACTCATCATTTTTGGTAAAGATTATAATACCCCCGATGGTACTTGTGTAAGAGATTACATTCACGTAGTAGACTTGGCCGATGCGCACGTAAAGGCCTTGCAGTTTTTGGCTAATGCCAAGCAGACCAATCGTATTTGTGAGGTGTTTAATGTAGGTACTGGAAAGGGAAATTCGGTGCAGGAATTGGTGCAGGTTTTTGAAAAGGTAAACAATGTCCAGCTTCGTTATGAGTTTGGAGAGCGCCGTCAGGGTGACATTGAGCAAATTTATGCCTCGGTTGATAAAGCCAATACCCAATTGGGTTGGCAAGCTCAGCGAAGCTTGGAGGAAGGACTCAGGGATGCTTGGAATTGGCAACAAAAATTAATGAAATAAATTCAGACAAACTTATGATAAAGCAAATCCTTGTAATGAGTTTTTTGATCAGTCTTTTGGCCTGCCAACAAACCAAAAACCCACAAGAAAAAACCAAGCCTGATACCAAGGGATCTCAAAACATCTCTTCGTCGCAACCTGGGCCGACTACTGGATCTGGATCGACTCATCAAAATTTACCTCAAGGCCCAGTAAAACCTCTCAAAAATGCCTACAAGGACGCTTCGTTTGAAACCAAAATCATCGAGGGCCAACAAAATACTTTTGGTTATGAAATTGTGATTACCCTTCAGGGGAAAACTCAACGCATACGCCAAGCACATAAACCCAGTGTACCTGGAGTGCGGGGTTTTGACACGCAGGAAGACGCAAAAAAAGTGGCCGATTTTGTAGTCAATAAAATCAAAACCAAAGGATTTCCACCTACGGTCACTCCTGATGAATTGAAAGCGTTGGGGGTGCTGAAATAGTGGTTTTTTAGTTGGGAGTTGGTAGTCAGTAGTTCGTAGTTTTTGGGTTTTTAGTCCACAGTCGATAGTCCAATGCTGTTTCCTTAAGGGTTTAGGTATGTAATGGTCATCCACCAAAGCCC
>CALDJV010001018.1 GCA_937899305.1 uncultured Cytophagaceae bacterium | reverse complement strand
ATTATTTTATGGAGAGAGCTGCATTTTTGGGAGGGCAAAATAATAGGGAGAATATATACTCTCCCTAATAACGTTTCAAGTCATTGATAATTTCACTTAGTAGAACCCTGACTCTTTTTGGGTATTTTTTAGCAATCTTTATCAAATGGCTTTGATCTTTGGAGTCAAGTTCTTTCACTCTGATTCCAAGTATTTTCATACATTCCAAAATATTTGAATCAGGTATCATTCTAATATCCTTCATAGCATCAAGAATCTGCAATAAATGGTGATTATCTGTCTTTGGGTTACCATAGGCTTTCACATACCTCACCTTCACGCCTCCCAAAGTAGTAGGTTTCTTACTACTACCTTCAGTTGCTATAGTGACAACACTAGAAATTTGATTCGTCAACCCCAGTGAATTGTAAGCTCTTTCGCCTGATACGTATCCGACTTGCTTTCCGTTTTGTTTAAGTAAGAAGCTCAAAACATCTCCTTCTCTGGGTACTAACTCGCCAAACTTAGTTTTTTTAGGCTTATAATATATACCCGTTTTCAACCTTTTGACCTGCCCATTGGAAGCCATTCTACTAAGCTCCTTAGTAGTCGCATGATAGCTTTCACCTTGTTGTACAGTATCAATTGTAAATAGCTTCAATCTTTCTTTTGCCTTGACTCTATTTCTTATCTTATGTGTAGATGTTGAATTCATTGATCCAGCTAAAATTTGAAAAAGCAGCAAATTATTGATGATAGATTATTTAAATTTAATAACGATTTCTGAGAAAACTTATTTTATATGCGTATTTCTCAGCACAAGATTCCCCTTTTTGCTTCTAGTTAGTTGTATAAACGTAATTTAACCAAATTTCCTCCTCCTCTTTTGAGTTAATCGCCAATCTTTCCTATATTATATTTTGAAGGGTGGCATCATTATCTCTCAACACATCCCTTGGTAACCATAATTAACCAAGATTAAGAAGTGATGATCAGCATATTCCAAGTCTGATTATCTGATGACACCCCTTCATATTCTATCCTACATCCATCAACAAGTAAGGGGCATATGCAACGGTTCAGGTTACTACTTTTGATTCCCGTTTTTTTTCTGGGCTTTCATCACACATCTCACGGACAGTTTACTGATAATTTTACCGACGGGAACTTTAGTGCTAACCCAGTTTGGTCAGGAAATACTATCGTCTATACTGTGGTAGGTGGCGAACTACGCAACAATGATACGGGCGCCGGGGAAAGTTACCTTTCTGTCCTTTCTACCTCTAAGGATGAATGGGAATTTTATGTAAGGTTAGGGTTTAACCCCAGTGGTAGCAACCTGGTCAAGATTTATCTCATGAGTGATCAAGCAGACCTCACTAGTACCACACTCAATGGTTACTATATCAGAATTGGTGAAACAGGGTCCAATGATGGAATAGATTTATATCGACAAACAGGAACCACAGATACCAAAATTATTGATGGACCAAGTGGTCAGGTAGCCACTAGTCCTACGGTAAGAATCAAAGTCACCCGCAGTAACTTGGGAGATTGGGTAGTGACCGCTAATTTATTGGGAAACCTTACTTTTGATACGAATATTGGAAGTATCAATGACAACACCCATACCAACACTACTCATTTTGGCGTTTTTTGTAAGTACTCTTCTACTCGTAAAGACTTGATTTTCTTTGACGATTTTGAGGCTTTAGATACTTCTGCTCCTATGGTAACCACTGCTGAGGGTACCAGTGCCAATACTTTAGACATTACGTTTTCGGAGGAAGTAGACCAAACTACTGCTGAAACCACTACCAATTACGGTGTAAACAACAGCGTGGGGAACCCTAGCACAGCCATTCGAGACGGCACCAACCCCAAGGTTGTACACCTTACTTTTGCGAGTAATTTTAGTACTACTCTACAAAATACGGTCACGGTACAAAATATTCAGGATTTGAATGGCAATGCGATGGCCTCAGCTCAGAACATTGACTTTACAGTAGATGTTACCCCTCCAGCAGTTTCTTCGGTACAGGTGCTGTCAGCCACTACCATCGATATTACTTTTTCGGAAACAGTAGATCAGACTACTGCCGAAACCGTCGCCAACTATAATCTGGACCCTGGCATTGGCAACCCTACCATAGCTACTCGAGATGGCTCCAATCCAGCCCTTGTTCACCTCACTTTTGGAACTGCTTTGGTAGACCTCACCAATTATGCCTTAACGGTACAAAATGTAAGCGATGCCAAGGGCAATGTAATGAATACTGCTACCAATAACTTCCAGTATTTGGCGCCTTATACCCCGAGCTCGCGGGACATCGTGATCAATGAAATTTTTGCGGACCCGAGTCCTCAAGTCGGCTTACCCAATGCTGAATTCATAGAATTGTACAATGCTACAAATCGCCCAATAGACATCACTGGCTGGAAACTCGAGGGAGTCAATACCAGTGGATTTCCATCGTTTTTGTTGCAACCTGGGGTCTTGGTAGTACTCACCAATCCCACTGATGTTAGCTTGTTTATGGGCGATGTGCTCTCTTGGGGAGGTTCTGGCTCCTTGACCAATGGAGGCGAAACTTTGATCTTAAAAAGCAATGCAGGTGTGGTAGTAGATCAGGTCACTTACAGCACCGATTGGTACAATGACACCTCCAAAGACAATGGCGGATACAGTCTGGAACAAATCAATCCGAGCACTCCTTGTACAGGTATTACCAACTGGAGCGCTTCCAATGCAGTTTCGGGAGGTACTCCTGGGGTTCAGAACTCTATTTTTAACACCGCTCCCGACCAAACTGCACCCAAGGTTTCTTTGGCTACCATTCAAAATGATTCATTGGTGGTCCAGTTTAGCGAAACAATGGATAGCATCCAACTCAAAACCCTGACTAATTATTCCATAAACAATGGTTTAACCATCGGCGCGGTTATTTTATCAGGCAGTGCGAGCGATGAAATTAAAATTGCTTTGACCAACAGTTTGCAAATCGGAACACTGTATACCTTGACCATGACCAACTTGATCGATTGTATTGGGAACGCCCTCAATGGCAATACAACTCAGTTTGGTCAAGGAGATTCGCCTACTTACAATGAGTTGATCATCACCGAAATTATGGCGGACCCTACACCAGAAGTAAGTCTGCCCGATCGCGAATACATCGAGATCTTTAATCGTTCTAACCGGGTACTGGAACTGAACGATGTTCAATTAAATGATGGTACAACGAGCACTACTTTGGAAGCTCTTGCCATCTTCCCAGGCGAATACGTGATATTGACCAGCACTAATGGGGCCAGCGACCTGAGCAGCTTTGGTAAAACCTTGGGGGTAACTAGTTTTCCGTCTTTGGCCAATGCAGGGGAACTGTTGGTGCTCAGAAATGTCAGTGGTCAACTCATTCATAGTGTGCTGTATGACGATGCCTGGTATCAAGACGACACCAAACAAAATGGAGGTTATTCGCTTGAAATCAAAGATCCTGACAACCTTTGTGGTAACCTCAGCAACTGGGGGGCTTCTAACAGTAGTTCAGGAGGAACTCCCGGCCAGGAAAATTCAATCAAAACAAGTAACCCGGATACCTCTAGCCCAGAAATTGCGCTTGCTCAATTGCTCAATGACAATACTTTGGTGCTCACTTTTAGCGAAGTCATGGATAGTATGCAACTTCAAAACGCAGCCAATTTTAGTTTGGATAATGGCTTGCAGGTTGCCTCGGTATCTACCATTCTTCCATACAATACGGTCACCATTGTATTGGCTACGCAGATAAAATCAGGGGTAAATTACACCCTTACGGCCAATAACCTAACCGACTGTGCCAACAACCCGCTCGTGGCCAATACTAGTACTTTTGGGAGTGGTACTGCTCCAGGTTTTCACGAGCTAATCATTACCGAAATTATGGCGGACCCAACTCCTGAAGTGAGTCTGCCCGATAGAGAGTTTATAGAAATATTGAACCGCTCTGATAAAGTAATAGAGCTCAATAATGTACAGTTGAGCGATGGTTCTTCTACTGCTACCTTGGGACAATTCTCAATTTTACCCAGCGAATATGTCATTCTTACGAGTACTACCGGATTAAGCGACCTCAATAGTTTTGGTAAAACCCTGGCCGTCACTGGTTTTCCATCTCTGGCCAATGGGGGCGAATTACTCACCTTACGCAATCCTGGCGGTCAACTTGTACACAGCGTGCGTTTTTCGGATGCGTGGTATCAAGACGATACCAAAAATAGTGGAGGACATACCTTAGAAATGATTGATACCGACTACCCTTGTGGGGAGTTGAATAACTGGCGAGCCTCAGTAGCCAGCGCAGGGGGTACTCCTGGCCAGGAAAATTCAGTAAAAGCCGTCAACCCTGATCAAACTGCTCCGACCTTGCTCAAAGCCGAAGCATTGAATAACGATGCGGTCACCCTGACTTTCAGCGAAAAAATGGATAGTCTGAATTTGGCCAATGCCACTTATGAGCTTAGCAATGGGGTTTCAATACTAAATACGACGGTGGCTGGGCCCGATTTTAAAACGGTACAGCTCCAGGTAACTACTCCTTTGCAAACCAAAACTGTATACACCATTACGGTCAATAATGCTCAAGATTGTAGTGGGAATGTCATTGGTAGCAATACTGCTCGCTTTGCCTTGGCCGAACAAGGCGACTCGTTAGATATTGTGCTCAATGAGGTGCTTTTTAATCCTCGTACGGGTGGGGCAGATTTTGTAGAAATTTATAACAATTCGGACAAGTACATCAACCTCAAGGGCTGGCAACTGGCCAATGTAGACAGTGATGGTAACCTGGCCAATCTGAAACCACTCACCAATGAAAACTCCGTATTGGCTCCCCAGCATTATCGCGTATTGACCACCAATCAGGCCGATATTCAAATGAATTACCCCCGATCGCCTGATTCTACCTTTTTGGTAATGCCAAGTTTACCAGGTTATAACGATGCTGAAGGATCAGTGATTTTGATCAATAACCTGGGGCAGCTGATGGAACGCTTTGATTACCAAGATGAGTTTCACTTTGCGTTGATTGATGATAAAAACGGGGTGTCGCTCGAGCGTATTCGTTTTACGGCTCCGGTTAACAATCAAAATAGCTGGCAATCGGCCGCCAGCACCGCGGGCTTTGCTACCCCTGGCTTGCCCAATTCACAACAAAACAGAGGTACCAATGGAGGCGACAATATCGTACTCGATAGCCAAGTAATTACTCCCAATGGCGATGGTGACCGAGACTTTGTCACCGTCAATTACAGCTTCCCTCAAAGTGGTATCACAATCAATATGACTATTTTTGATAAACGGGGACAGCAGGTGAAACGGCTGGTAAAAAACGATTTGGCGGCTACTGAGGGCTTTTATATCTGGGATGGCACCAACGATTCAGGGCAAAAGGTGCGTCTTGGCTATTATATCATTTTTGTGGAAACGTTTGACCTCAGCGGCACCAAGAAGCAATTCAAAAAGCCAATAGTGGTAGGAGCTAGGTTTTAGTTTCGCTTCGCTGATTGTTAAATGGTTGAATTGTTACATTGTTTTATTGTTAAATAGCTGCGCGAGGCGATGATTAATTTCTAGTTCCTTCGGCTCTGCTCAGGATTAAAGATTTCGCAAATATGACAGTTTCTATTGCTCCGCCTTTGGCTCATTGTTCTATTGTTAAAGCTCTCCTGACGAAGGAAGGATCTTGCGCGAAGCGATGCAAAACTATGGACTATCGACCAATGCTGTTTCCTTAAGAAAAACACATTTAAGAGAATTATCCCGATTAAAAAGAAAATACGTATATCAGATAAGTCTACTTTTCATAAAGTGAATAATAGTTACACACTGATAATCAGTTACTTGTTGTTTCTCGCTCCCTACTTTTTGCTACAGCTCAAAAAGTAGGCAAAAACGCCGTCGCTGTATTTTGTGTTGGCTAAACTTATTACGTTGCGCCTAAAATGATCAAACATTCCACCCTTGCACGATATCAGCCGCACTATCCAGGGTGTCAGTGATCATTTTTTAACGGCTCCACTCCATAAGTTCTTAACGCCCACAAAATAAGGCGAAATGAAAAACGGTAGTATTGACGAAATATCTTTAATTAAATTACTGATTATCAGAAAAATACATTTAAAA
>CALDJV010001017.1 GCA_937899305.1 uncultured Cytophagaceae bacterium | reverse complement strand
TAGAGCATCTCCCTTTTAAGGAGAGGGTCCTGGGTTCGAGCCCCAGAGGAATCACTCAAAGCCCCATTATCATTCCGATTTTGGGGTTTTATTTTTACCCATCGCAGACCTAATAATTTCGTGAAACTAATTCGTTTTCTATTCAAGACATTGCTGTTCCTCTTACTATTTGGCTTTTTGATTTTGCTCACCGGAGATTTCTACTGGAAAGAAAGGTTTCGAAATTATTCAACTTACAACGACAAAGCTTTGATTATTGCGCACCGGGGGGCTTCTGGTCAGGCTCCCGAAAACACCTTGGCTGCGATAAAACTGGCGCTTGACCAAAAAGCGGATATGATAGAAATAGACGTTTTTTTAACTCAGGATGAACAGTTGGTGGTATTACACGACGAAACCGTAGACCGTACCACCAATGGACAGGGTTTGATTGAGGCGATGACGCTGGACGAAGTCAAAAAACTTGATGCGGGTAGTTGGTTTTCAGACAAGTACCGAGGCGAAAAAATCCCTACACTGGCCGAAGTCTTGCAAATGGTGCAAGGCAAAGCCCAGTTATTGATTGAGATTAAAAAAAGTGGCCGTGGCATTACCCAAAAGGTGGCAGCTATAGTAAAAGCCCACCAAGCCACGCCTTGGTGTGTCATACAATCTTTTGACCCTCAGGTAGCAGTGCGCCTACATGAACTCAAAGCGCCTTTGGAACGGCATCAGTTGGTGATTGGTAATTTTCCATTGTTTCTCCCCTACCATTATCACAAAGCACTGGGAAAAGGTAAAATTACCCAATATCAAAAGGTGCAAGCCATTAATAGTATGTACCTGTTTACCACCAAAAATTTGATTGACCGCATTCATCGTCAAAAACAGCGCATTTTTGTATGGACAGTCAACCACCCCAAAGATATGCGCAAGCTGTTGCAAATGGGAGTAGACGGCCTCATTACTAATTTTCCTGACCAAGCAAGTGCAGTAAAAAATGCGCTTCGCAAAATTAATTAGCTTCCGATACCAGTAAGCAATTGACGAAAATAATTGGGAGCCCACCTCAGACGACTCCCATACCAAGAAAACATTTCTCCATCTACCAGCAATATTTTAGCCCCAGGGCAAAGCGCCTGAAATTCCTGAATATGCTTGTCTTTGAAAGGATAAGGCTCCGAAGAAAGTAAAATAAGATCAGGCTGGAGCGCCTGGAGTTGTTCGGGGGTTATTTCTGGATAACGGGTTGTTTCTCCCAATACGTTTTGCCAACCACAACATTGGATCATTTCGTGGATAAAGGTATCACTCCCCACTCCCATCATCGGGTTTCGCCAAATAAAATATGCTACTCGTAAGGGTTTGGTGTTGGTGGCCAGCTGTTCTAAACTTTCAAACCCTTGCTGTACTTCTTGCATCAATTCATTGGCCAAAGCTTTGGTATGGGTAATTTTTCCTACTTCTTGCATCATACGCTGAGCATCTTGTAAGTCGAAAATATCGCTCATCCATACTGGATAGTGTTGGGCTAGTTGTTCGATGCCTTCCTGGTAGTTTTCTTCTTTATTGCCAATGATCAAGTCGGGATGGAGCGCAGCAATGGTTTCAAAATTGAACTTCTTAGTCCCACCTACTTTGGTTTTTTGTTTGCATTTTTCTCGAGGATGTATGCAAAACTTGGTAATTCCTACAATTTGTTTTTCTAGTCCCAGGTCGAATAATAATTCGGTTTGCGAGGGTACCAACGAAACAATTCGCTGAGGTGGCCCAGCCAGCGCTACCTGTCTTTGCATTTGATCGATAAATAATGGCATATTATTAAAAGTAATGTGAACAATGAGTGACTCAGAAATGGGGTAATTCTGATCACACAAATTTTAGGAATAAAATCAAGATTATTGATGAGGATTTAGGGATGGACCAAAAATAACTTTCCGATTTAGAGATGATCTCTTGACTTGAAACTTCGTTATTTTTTTTGCCCATAGCGCGGCTATGAGCGCAAAAACCGATGGCTACAGCTTTTGCTGTGCCGAGCTCTGCCAAAGGCTAAATGCCTCGCCTCAAATCAACATCTCTACCTCGAAATGAGTAACTTATTTTTTTACCATCCCTTACTTCAAAATAAGGCATAAAAAAAGCACACTTTGATTGCTCAGAGTGCGCCAAATATACTTAGACTTTACAAAAGTCTTTATTTCTTTGCTTTCTTAGAACCGAATACAAATCGGTAAGCCAAAAGGCCGATGATACCAACAACGGCAATAAATATAACGTTTCGGAACATGGCAGAAACGAATTTAAAGGCTACCAATCCTGCCAAAACGATTACTACAAAAAGAACGAGTTTTGATGTTTTATTCATGATTTATAAGATTTTGTTTCTGCAAACAATAAAATAACTAAACCACCCTGCACTGAAAGTACAGGGGTTTTGCGCTCGGACTGAAAGTCCT
>CALDJV010001016.1 GCA_937899305.1 uncultured Cytophagaceae bacterium | reverse complement strand
CCCGCGGACGCCAATCCTACTACACCCAATGCGGTCAACGTAAGCTGGACTCCACCAGATGACCTTGACAATGTCATTGGCTATCGGATTAAACGCTCGGATGGAAACACGGATAATTTCAATCTCATCGCCGAAGTAGATATCAATACAACTACCTACCTGGACTTGAATTTGGTAGAAGGCGTTCAGTATTATTACCGGGTATTTTCGTACAATCAATTTGGAGAATCGGATCCAGGACCATTGAGCAGCCTGATATACGTGGGCGTAGAAGAAACCCAACGCTTTGCCAAACAAACCTTGGTGTTTCCGAACCCTGCCACGAGTAAAACCAACATTCGTTTTCCTCAAATAGCTGCCCAACAGGTCATTCTCAATTTGTATAACTCGTCGGGGCAACTGCTCAAAACCAGTACCCAAAAACTGACCAAGCAGGCGATTGTGTATGATATGGAAGACTTGGCCAATGGACGTTATTTACTGCAAATCCAGATAGCCGATCACACGATTTACAAGCAGATTATCAAACAATAGCATATATACTACATTCCTAAAAAGCCTCCTTAATTACTAATTAAGGAGGCTTTTTTTATGATAACTCATCGCCAAATGAATAACTGAACAAGACCTCATCAACATTTGAAGAAGGAGAATAACACATAAGGATATTTTCCATTCTGACTAACGAAACTTCATCTGATTTAATTTAAAGCGCCCCTACTCAAAAGGGTTTTTATTGTTTACATTGCGGTATAGACAGGCCACGAGCAACCACGTAGACCTACTACGGCACGAAGGTTTGCACAAAATCTACAAATAATCGGCATCATATGTAAAAATAGTAGAACAATCACTTCAATTGGTTAGTTTATGAATGATAAAATTAACGCTGTGCATTTTTAATGAATCCACAAAATTTTATTTTGTAGAGCACCTTCAAAAAACTGAATATTGCACCCAATTATTCAGCCATCAATCACTCCAAACTACCCACTCAGTAACTGTCAGGAATATGATTCCAAAATATATGTCTAGAAATATTGCCCAATACTTTGAAATATTTTTTTCAAAAAAGTAACCTATAAACCAGCTTTATACATTGCCTTATGGTGAGCCATCAGCGGTAAAAGTATCGATGGACACCAAATAAAAAAGAAATCAGAATATCGTAAGAAATCACTTCAATGGATCTGTTATTTTTGTAGTTTTAGAAAAGTAAATCAACGCTTGCCGTCTGTTATATAACAATACACCATAAATAAGTTATTGAGATGAGAATACTACTGTTCACGATGCTATTATTTCAGGTTTTACCCCAGTTGAATGCTCAAAAAGTAGTCATTGTTTCTGAAAACCTTACCTCTAAAGTATTACAAAAACAGGAAGTATTTTTTTTAAAAGATACCTCCAAAAAACTCACACTTCAAGATATTATTCAACCTCGCTACCAACGGAAATTCAAAGCCATTCCCAAGCGTAACTCTAATTTTGGCTATCAAACTGCTACATTTTGGCTAAAAATAAGGATTAAGACCAATAGACAAACCCCCAAGCTAAAATATTTATTAGAAATAGCCTACGCCAACCTTGACTCGGTGTTTTTGTTTTCACCAAAAGGCCGACAGTGGAAAATAGAAATTACTGGTGAACATGTACCATTCAGTAAACGTAAATTTGACTACCGCCACTTCTTATTCTCACTAGACCTCGTCCATCAAAAGCCACGCACTTTCTATTTAAAGGTAAGGTCCAAAGGAAGCATTCTTGTGCCATTGATCTTACATACCCCCGAAGCATTTCGCGTTCAGTCCACTCACCAAGAATTGTTTTACGGGTTCTTTTTTGGAGTATTATTTATCATGATATTCTACAATTTATTTGTCTATTTTTCGCTCCGAGATGGGAGTTACCTATTGTATTGCATTTGGCTCATACTCACTATTATTATTCAAGCCATGCTTTCGGGACACGCCAACCAATACCTTTGGGGAGAACAGGTAGACTGGGCAAACTATGGACTCATTTTTTTTATTGGGCTATCCAACTCCACAGCTTTACTATTTAGCATGCATTTTCTGAAACTGAGTAGAGCACATCAAGTACCCTATATCGCTTCAAGTGTATTTATTATTTTGAGTTTAGGCCTCGCTATTGCTAGTTTTTTTGTGGATTATAATGTAGCCATCAGGTTTACTGTATTGTTGGTCATGGTTACTGCATTGGCCATGCTCATTATTGGCATAAATTCTTGGATGAAGGGCAACACCTCTGCTCGTTTTTTTGTGTGGGCTATACTGGCTTATCATACCAGTAACTTTTTGGTTCCCCTAAGAAACTTAGGGGTTTTTCCAGATGTATTTTTATCAAGGTATGGGGTCCAAATTGGAGCCATGCTAGAAGTAGCATTGCTCTCATTTGCATTGGCCGATAGGATTAATATTTACCGAAAAAGCGCCAAGGAAGCACAAGAAGCCGCACTAAGTCAATCGCTGGAGAATGAGAAGATCATTAAAGAACAAAACGAGGTATTGGAACAAAAGGTGCAAGAACGAACCCACAAACTAAACGATGCCAACCAAGAACTTGTAGCCAGTGAAGAAGAGTTGCGTCAAAATATGGAAGAACTCCAGGCCATACAAGAAACACTGCAAATACAATCCAGAAAATTGGCATTTCAACATAAAAATATTCAAAGTAGTATCAAAGCTGCACTGAGTATACAGCAAGCGATCTTGCCCTACAAAGATAAACTAGATACCCTACTCAAAGATTATTTTGTGATATACAAACCCAAAGATGTGGTGTCAGGAGATTTTTATTGGCTGAATAAAATAGAAAATAAGACTATACTGGCTTGTGTTGATTGTACTGGGCATGGGGTACCTGGAGCATTTATGTCATTGATTGGCAATACTTTACTTGACAAAATCGTAAGGGTATGGCATATATTAAACCCCGCCGAGATATTAAGCAAGCTCCATGAAGATATTCAGATTATGTTACGCCAAAAAGAAACCCGAAATAATGGTGGAATGGAAATGTCAGTGATTGTTTGGGAAGCCCTACCCAACCAGAAAATACAAGTCAGGTTTGCGGGAGCTAAACATGCGTTGTATTATATCACTCCACAAGATTCACAAATTAAACAAATCAAAGGAGACCGACAATTTATAGGAGGACTGCAAAAGGCACATAAAATATTTACAGTACATGACCTTGAATTAAATGCAGGTACTACTTTGTATTGTGGTACAGATGGTTTCGCTGATCAAAACAACTTGCAAAGAAAACGCATAGGCAGGGATTTGTTATTGGACACAATTTTGGCCAATGCACACTTGCCACTATCGCTACAAAAAAACGCCCTCGAGAACCTGTTATCAGGTCATATGGGAGATGCCTCGCAGCGAGACGACATCTTGTGGATGGGAATCAAGTTGTAAAGCCTAGAGCATAAGATTTTCCATATAATTTCTTGTTCAAAGTGTACACCACCAAAGAGATAAGAAGTATATCTTATCCAAATATTTAAAATATTGCGGTATTTGAAAAAATATCTTTAATTTAAGAGCTAAGTAAAACTTCATCAATAACTTAATCCATTTGACTAATTTCTTGTTGCCATGCATCCAAAAAAAATAGTGCAAATAGCGCGGCTATTAGCCAATTTTTTCAGTCGCCTGACAACAAGCTATTGCATCAAATTTGGATTAGTTTATTTTTTCCGTTTTACTAACAAGACCAATTATAAAAAATCATATTGCTAATGGACCAACCAAAAATTGACCAAGCCAAAGATATTCGTGAAGGAGAAGAACTAAATGTTGAAAACTTACAAGCTTTTTTGAACGAACAATTAAATACCAAAGACGCTCAATTAGAAGTATCACAATTTCCCAGCGGCTTTTCTAACCTCACCTATTTACTTAAATTAGGTGATCAGGAACTGGTACTGCGTCGCCCTCCTTTTGGTGCTGAAAAAATAAGCAAAGGGCACGATATGGGTCGGGAATACAAGGTATTATCTCGTTTGAATCCGGTATATCCTAAAGCGCCTAAACCACTGGCTTACACCGAAGATCTCTCCATCATAGGAGCACCATTTTACGTGATGGAACGGGTAAAAGGGGTGATTTTACGTTCCGGAAAAAAAGTGGATTTTTCTCGTCAGGAAGCCCGCATCTTAGCTGAGAACTTCATCCATAACTTGGCCAAGTTACATAAAATAGATGTTCATGATACCAACTTGATAGAGCTGGGAAAACCAGATGGTTACATGCAACGCCAAGTAGAAGGTTGGATCAATCGCTACAAAAAATCACAGACCGATGACATACGCGATATGGACAAGGTCATTGAATGGTTTCCGAGCAATATACCCACCACCAACCACGTGTCGTTTATTCACAACGATTACAAATATGACAACATCGTACTCAACCCAGACGACATGACTCAAATCAAGGCGGTGTTAGACTGGGAGATGTCTACGGTAGGCGATCCGTTGAGTGATTTGGCCACCACCCTGGCTTACACCAGCGAACCCACCGACCCTGAACCACTTCGAGCTTTTGGTATTCGTGCCTTTGAGGGAGTCATGAACCGTGACGAAATGGTAAGACGCTATGAAGCGGTAAGCGGTATCAAACCAGAAAATATGGTATTCCATTACGCATTTGCTTCGTTTAAGTTAGGAGTCATCTGTCAACAAATTTATTACCGTTATAAGGAAGGCTTCACTAAAGATCCTCGGTTTGCGCCCTTGATTTTTTTGGTAAAAGCCACTGCCAAACTATCGGCAAGTGCCGTCCAAAATGGTCGTATTCGGGATATTTAATTACTTTTATTACTAAATGGTTGGATGGTTATTCAACTTTGCTCAGAATTTTAGATTTCAAGATCCACCATGGAACCAAACCACTGGATATTCAAAAACTTTTCCTGCCTCAGAAGGTTTATCATAACCTAGCAATGGATGAGCTAAATTTAAGGTAATTCATTGATGTTTAAATACTGTATGGCTACCTGGTTTTGTGATGCGTCGCGAAATCAGATAGCCATACAATTATGGAAAAAAAGCCCTGTAATCATACCACAATCAATTACTTTATGTATCAGGAAAAAATACAACAACGCATCCAGGCCGGCATTAGAGAAGGACGATGGTCGGCTCAAACTACCCTCGACCATTTTGCGCTGATCAATTATGCACTTCCACCAGAACGTTTACGCCCTCATATTCCTGATCGTTTTGATATTCCGGTACTAGAAGTCAATGGGGAACCTCGTGCTTTTGTAAGTGCGGTTCCTTTTATAGATCGCGACTTCCATTTTCCAAACATTCCGTCTTCTCCTCGCTATCAATTTGGCCAAATCAACTATCGGGCTTACTTGGTAGACAAGACTAGCGGAGAGGAGGTGGTTTGGTTTTTTGGTACAGTGTTGGGCTCACATTGGTACAATCTCCCTCGTAGACTATGGAAAATGCCTTGGTACCGAGGAAACTTCAATACCGAGTTCAAAACCAACCTCACTGGAAACTATCAAACCTATAAAATTCAGATTCACTCTACGTGGGGTAAAGCCCGCATCGAAATCCGAGATACTGCCGAAGCAGTCACCTTGGCCGAAGGATTTGGAAGCATTGGTCATATGAAATTGTTCTTGACCCATCCAGTAGAAGGATTCTATTACCGAACCAATGGCAAACTAGGCACCTACCGGGTTTGGCATCCTGAAATGATCTTGACTTATGGAGAAGCCGAATACTTATACTTCCAACCTTTCGAGGACTTGAAACTACTCTCGGCCAACGAAATGCGACATCCCCACTCTATTTTTATTTGTCCCGAGGTATTGTTTAGGGTGGAGCTTCCGCCTAAAGAGTTGTAAACCAGCATTTTTACAATACACTAAGCGCATAAAACTTACATTCAATTTTAAAGCATTTTGGGTGAAAACTTTCATTAGGTCAGGAGGGTTCAGATTCGCTCAAATTGGGTTTACCAAAGGCTCAACTTTCAATACAACCTTTCATTACAGTGAATTTGTACCTCACTATTCAACGTAAGGTAATCTAATGAAGCAAAGAGGGAGTCCATAAAACTTAGAAATAACTAAAAAACTTACTCCTTATTTAGTGAAATACCTCACAACCGTTTCACTTCACTTCTCAAAAACTACATTTCATAAACTCAAACCTACCATTCATAAATTCGCAGTATGCCGAAAAAAATCAATCTTGTATATTGTCAATGTTTTCCGAATAAATGTTCCTACCTCACCTGTCTTATTGGGTGAGTAGCCTCATCCAGACGAAGACATTTTATCAACCATTCAATCATTCAACTAATAAAATCATGGCAAAAATTTCAGGAAAAGGAATTGACGCTGCTATTGCCCAGCAAGTGCTTCATTTCCTCAATCAGGCCCAAACCCCCCAAGACATTACCATGCTTGGCCAACTTACCGACGATCCACAATTTGGCTACGGCGATCAAGTGCAGGATTTTGATATTGGCAAAGAAGTAGCTCAACGCATATTAGACAAAAAAAAGGAGTTGGGAGGTAAATTTACCGATCTTAGCCAACTAAGCGATGTCAAGGGTTTTGGCGTTGACAAATTCAACGACTTGATCCATGCCTTTAGCCGTTTTAAACCTGCCAAAACCCGACGTTTTCCCAAGGTAGATTTGTTTCGGTTTACGACCATGCGGACTCCAAAAACAGTTTCGACCAAGGTAAACCATGCTGCTTACATCCGTAGACCAAACCAGCCCAAAGCCCGCAAAAAAACCGACCAGAAAACATTCACTGACGGCAATCAACTGACAGCAACCTTTGCCCCATTATGGCAATGGAGTATCTGGTTGGCGGAGCACCGGGTCAAGTTTGATTTAGATCAGCTAAAGACCCAAATAAACCTCGAAGTATACCAGGAAAAAAATACCGATCAGTTGTGGAGCATCATTATAGACAGTTTTCACAATGAAAGCAAGGCCGACCTACATCAAAAAGGCCTGACCTTACTGGTGGGGCACCACTTTTTGGGAACATACCAGGCTGCACAAAAAAATAAAGATGGTTTACTAGAAGATCTTTCCTACTGGCGACAGGTAGCCAATGCTACCATATTCTTACCCGAGGAATTGACCATCGCTAAAGATTTTACCCCCGCTCCAACCCCAATCTTGTCTAAAGCCATTCCATCAGAGGATAAAAAATACCAAGCCATCCATCGGGCCCTGGTGGCCGAACAAGAATTGGAGATGCTGGAAAAGCTCAAACAAGAATTTACTCAGTTGGCGATTACCTACGAGCAAGATCGAGCCGCTCAGGAAGCCATTGCCTACCAAGCGCACCAAAAAGAGGTAGCCGCTTTGGTTCAACAAATGGAAGAAAAAGCCAAGCCATTTCGACACATGCTGGCAAAAAAAGAGTTGGACAACGAAACCATGCAAAATTTACTAGGCGAAGAAACACTGCCTGAGTTTCAGTTTGAATATCCTGGTAGCCTTTCACCCGAGTTTTTAGGACGAAAACTCTCTGAGCCAGCCCAAAAATTCATTGCTCAAAACGCTCAATTGCAGGGCCAGGAAATCGCCCAGGTAATCCAGTTACTTGAGAAGCACAGGCAAACCCAGCAAAAATACACAGGTGGCAAATACCAAAAACACATTGATAAAATCAATATCAACGCGGTCTCAGTTACTCCACCCAATTATCACGCCCTTGGCTTTCAGTTACATGAAAACATACTGGAGGAGCCACAATTCTATGTATCCTTTAATGCGGCCTATTCACAAGCCTTTTTCAAAGAAATAAAGGCCCAGCTCACCGCAGGCAAACGGGTGATAGAGACCAACCAATATAACTTGCTGGCCAATGACACTAAAGTAATGATGGCTCGCTTATTTGAGAATCAAAACCTGGGTTTTGCCAAAAATCAGGTGTATGAATTGAAGCTGGATTTTACTTTGGATAATGGTCAAAAATTTCGCGCTGAAAAAACGTTTCACGGAAACTCTCAGGTCAATAACGAAGCATTGATTCCTTTGGATGACCGTGATTATGGAGGTGCTGAAAGTCAAAATCTGGCAGGCATTACGCGTTTGGGCATTGCCGACTTTAGAAAAGTAGAGCAAGAACTGTGTTGCTATGTACCAGGTGAAGTGTCGCACATTGAAAATATCATGGCGCGGGAATACAAAGAAAAGGAAACCCGAAATCTGGTAAGGAGCGAGAACACTTTTGAAACTACGACTTCTAAAGAAATAGAAGAACTAAACGATACTACCACTGCGACTCGCTTTGAAATGAACAGCGAAATCGCCAAGGTGATCAACAAAGACCGCAGTTCTAATTATGGGTTCAATGCCAGCGTGAATGGTTCGGCCTCGATGGATACGGTGGTATATTCGGCCTCAACTGGCTTTAGTTTGGGAGGTTACGGCGATTTCTCTTTTGCTACCTCTACCCAAAACTCCAATACTTCGGCCCGCAATTATGCCGAAGATGTGACTCGTAGGGCATTGGAGCGCATCGTACAAAAAACCTCGAGCAAGCGTACCTCTACAATGATCAAAGAGTTTGAGCAAAACTACAAGCACGGCTACGATAATAGGGATGGCAAAGACCATGTGACTGGGGTGTATCGTTGGATTGATAAGATTTATAAAAACCGAGTAGTAAATTATGGCAAACGCCTGATGTATGAATTTATGGTACCTGAACCTGCCCGCTTTTTCTACAAAACCATGTTTGAGCAGGCAAGTAGCAACCCAGGGAATAATACTGGAGGAGGAGGCAACAATGGAGGCAACCTTCCAACGGCACCCACTCCCCCTAACATCGATAATCACCTGGACATCACCCGTGACAATTATGCTCAGCTGGCGGCAGATTATGGTGTATCGGTCAATGCACCTATGGTTCCCGAAAAAACTGCAACGCTCAACATCAATAAGTCAATTGATGAAGGTCCACACCAAAATGTAACCACTTTTAACGAACACTTGACGGTACCCGTCAACTATCACTGTTATCAATTGAAGTTTACGATAGCATTTCGTTCCAAATCTAAACCTCCCTTTGGTGGCAATACTGAATTTAAACACACTGCACCAGGTCATAACTACACATATCCTCATAATTTACAAAACATGGGGGAAGTAAATAGAAATTATAATGCTACTTATGGCTACTCAGGGAACAGTGTGCTGAGTGGAATGATTCCGATATCGCTCAATGTTTTACGGATTATTTCAATCAGTGGATCAGTGGTCGCCAAGTGTCGCTTAGATCCTAACGTATTTGAACAGTGGCAACAGGAAACTTACCAAGCTATTATGGATGCCTACAATGCCCAGTTACAAGACTATAATGACGCAGTGGCGGCCCAGCAAGCCGCTCAGCAGGCAGCCCAACAAGCAGCGGCACAAGCGGCGGCGGCGAGTGATGACGAGCCAGACGTGTATACCAATAGTGGAATGAACACCCAGGTAATTATCACGGAGCTGAAGCGTCTATGCATCGAGATGATGACCCGTCCATTTCATATTCAAATGGGGCAAGACTTTTACAATGATCCGGGGCAATGCCCCAATGTGCCAGATTTGATATTGGGGAACAAGCTAGACCGCTACGGGGCCATTGTCAAGTTCTTTGAGCAAGCGTTTGACTGGCAACTCATGGCTTATCTTTTTTATCCTTACTATTGGGCCGACAAATGTTCTAAATGGCAAGAACTTATGAAGCGCCAAAATGGGGTAGATCATATCTTCCAAATGTTTTTACAATCGGGCATGAGCCGAGTAGTGGTTCCCATCCGCGAAGGTTTCGAGAAAGCAGTACTTTACTTTATGGAAACCGGTCGGATATGGCTGGGCGAGAATCCTCCCATTATGGGCGACGATTTGTATTTGTCCATCATTCAGGAGCTAGAAGCACCTACTGGTGAGCAAGTGGGTGATGAATGGTTTACTACGGTGCCTTCTACACTCAATATCATTCAGGGACAATCGGTCTATCTCAATGAAGCAGGATTGCCCTGTTGTGAAAAAGATGAGCAGGAAAATGGCTTGACCAACTTACAACCCAGTAACAATTCTCTAGAAAGACTCAAGGACTAAACCTCGTTGTTTTATGGTATTACTTTACTCACCAGCAAAGATGACATTGCTGGTGAGTATCTTTCAAAATCAAGCTTTATGTCTAATAATAGTATATTTAGTCTTTCCAATATCAAGAGCCCTTTGGGCGATTGGAAAAAATCCCGAGCGCAAGACGGTGATACCACTGGAGCACACTATTACGCTCGTAGTGGGGAGTATTTGGGTTATGATAGCAATACCGACGACAATGACAAAGCCTACACCCTTGATACTAAAGAAAACGTCTCTTTTCAGAAAGAGCGAGTTACATTTGCCCAGGAGTTTCTCCAACAAACGCGGGAGGGTGATTTTTCCTGGAAATATTTACTCAAAAACAGAGTGTCCCTTGACCTAAGCCATTATCGCTTTCGGGTAGCCGCAGGAGTGCTTGCTGCCGAAGAGTCTAACGAAACCGCACTGCTTTGGATGGCTCATACAGTACAAAACTGTGTTGATCGGCCCGATTGTAAATCTGGCTACAATAATGCTTACAGCTTATTGATGAGTGGGTACTCATCAGTAAAGAATAAAAAAGGTGAAATATTGAGTTACAGTGACAATAGCCTAAAAGCCAATTATGCACTTAAAGCATTTATTAGTGCCTTGACCAATCAAACTGACCCTACCCGAGGAGCTACCCTATGGGATGGGGTAGATTACATTGCCAAAGGGAAGTATCAACCAAAGTTTACCCAATATCGCCAACACTTTATCAAAGAAACCATCTTTAACGCTTACAAAGACAATGTGTGGAAACGTTGGAAAAATATCAGAACAGTAAACGACCAACAACAAATAAAGTCAGGCAAATACTGGTACACCTTTCCCTCTAAAACCTTTGATAAAAAGAAAAATAAGGACAACTGGACCAATTATAAGTCTCAGATTTGGGGCAAAGCCTATGGCTTTTTCATAGAAAACACTTCTGTTGACAACAAAAAAATGCTGACCGCTACGGGTGCTCAAGGCGCTTCTATTTTTTGGCATGTAGGCACTATTTCTTAACCCAATGAACCTATGAAAAACAGTATCTTTAATTTATCGAACAAAATGGGGGTGGATAGCCCATTTGACAACTGGCTCGAGAAGCGAGCACTAACACGAAAGCAAGACCGCCTGGACAGAAAAAGAGGGTATGAGGAGGATTATCGGCTTAAGAACGTTGATGATTTTATCATCAATCAATCCCTAAGCTCTGGTTACTTTAGTGCAGCTGATTTGCTAGAAGACGGCATCAGTAACAAAGCCAATATATTATATAAATTACCGAGTGAAAAGATAGGAGATAATACCTCCTACAATCTGGGATTGCAAGAGGTTGCAAATCGTGGTTATGAGGAGGCAGTTTCAATCTGCCGCAAACAAATGGGTGCCACCTGCATGTCAATTGTCAATTTGGCTTACTTTCAGGGAAGTATTACTGTCAAAAACTTTTTGCTCAAACGTATCGAGAAGTTTATTAACAACTACGAAGAAAAGGATGATCTTCCTGCTGTATCTTCTCGCGAATTTATGTTCCTTTTTTTCACTAATGGACCGCGCTTTAGTTCAAAACTAAAACTAATTGCTCCTGCAGATGCTTTGGAGGGTAAACGTGGAGATTTGTTTTTTGATGGTTTTGAAGAAGATGGTGCAGATGATGCAAGTAGTTGCTCAGACTCTTGGGACTCTAATTGTGGACATACGGGTATTTTAGCTAAACCTCCAGTATTGGATGGAGATACTCTTACTGTAGAAATATACGCTGCTTATAGTAGCGGAGATGTATTAGGTAAAACTATCTTAAAATTTACTCATAACGGGAAAGAGTGGACTCGCGAGAAGACAACCGGTAGTACAGGAACGCGTTACTTACTGGGCTTTGGTAGAGTAGACGAAGCAAAAATAAGGCAGGAAGCAGGTCATAACTATACTTTCACAGTGAGTCCCCAAAAGCTATTTTCATCCATCTATGAAGAAACGGGGATGAATGTAAACTCGGTGATTGCACTCAACGCTAAACTAAAAAAGCGAAAGAAGAAAAATGGACTCCCTACTTTGTATGACCAAGACCAACTCACTGTGTTTAAAAAAGACAGGTAAAAAAAGATAAACATTTCACTGTTTTAAGTTTCCAAACTTAAATCACCTGATAAGGCCAGGTTGCAAACTAGACCCTATCCACTGGCATCAATTCGCAAACTGATGCCAGTACTTAATTTATAAAAATAAATAAACGAAAAAATGCTCCAGGTTTTACAACCCAGCTGCAAACTTTTCGCAATCTATCGGCATTGATTACGCTACGCTCAATTTGAATCAACAGAAAATTAATCTAGAAGCACAAAGGCATTTTCACTCCCCTCTCTACTACTTTAGCTACTCAAGTGCAAAAAAATCCCTAACTTGCGTCCCCAATTACTCCAAAAAGCACCTAACGCTGTTTTTACATGAAAGACAAATACATCATTGCCCTGGACCAGGGTACCACCAGTAGCCGCGCGGTATTGTTTGACGCCCAGGGTCAGATTCAAGGCATGAGTCAAAAAGAATTTACTCAGATTTTCCCTCAACCCGGCTGGGTAGAGCACGATCCCCTTGAAATATGGGATTCACAATGGGAGGTGTTTCGTCGTTTGATTCAGCAAACCAATGTCCACCTCAAACAAGTACAAGCCATTGGCATTACCAACCAACGTGAAACCACCATCATTTGGGATCGGGCCACGGGGGAGCCGGTGTACAACGCCATTGTGTGGCAAGACCAGCGTACGGTAGCAATTTGTGAGGAATTGAAAAATCAAGGATTGGAACCCTACGTACGTGAAAATACCGGATTGGTCATCGATGCCTACTTTTCGGCCACCAAGGTAAAATGGATACTAGACCAGGTACCCCAAGCCCGCGAAAGGGCGCGAAAAGGTGAATTGCTGTTTGGTACGGTAGATACTTGGCTCATTTGGAAACTGACCAAAGGTTTGGTGCATGCCACAGATTTTTCGAATGCATCGCGTACGATGTTGTACAACATCAAGACCTTGCAATGGGATGACAAATTACTCGAGGCCCTGGACATTCCCCGTGAAATGCTGCCGGAAGTCAAAAACTCTTCTGATCATTTTGGAGACCTACACTTTGATGGTGCCAGTGCCCCTATAGCGGGGGTAGCAGGCGATCAGCAAGCCGCTTTGTTTGGCCAAACATGCTTCAACCCAGGAATGGCCAAGAATACTTACGGTACGGGATGCTTTATGTTGATGAATACTGGTGAACAACCCATTCAAAGTCCTTCGGGGCTAATCACGACCATTGCCTGGGGGCTAGACTACAAAGTGACTTACGCACTGGAAGGAAGTATTTTTATTGCTGGAGCCGCCATTCAATGGTTAAGGGACGGCCTCAAGCTCATCGACGAGGCTCCTGATTCGGCTTACTTTGCCTCCAAAGCAGGAGAGGTAGACGATGTATACGTGGTGCCAGCATTTGCCGGACTCGGGGCTCCTTACTGGGATATGTACGCCCGAGGTGCTATCTTTGGGCTTACCCGCGATACCAACAAAAACCATCTCATCAAAGCTACCCTACAATCATTGGCTTATCAAACCAAAGATGTACTGGAAGCCATGCAACAAGATGCCGATATTCAACTGCAAAAACTTCAGGTAGATGGTGGGGCTTCAGCCAATGATGTATTGATGCAGTTTCAGGCCGATATATTGGGGGTAGAAGTAGAACGACCTCAGGTAATAGAATCTACGGCGTTGGGAGCGGCTTATTTGGCAGGCATCGCAGTAGGCATGTGGCGTATGGATGAAATAAAAGGAACCCGAGCCGTAAACAAGTGGTTTACCCCCGAAATTGATCCACAAAAAAGAAGTAAGCTATACAAGGGGTGGCTCAAAGCCGTAGAAAGAACCAAAGGGTGGAGTGAAGGGTGATTGATTCTATTGTTTCGCCTTCAGCTGATTGTTGCATTGCTAAATGGTTACGCAAAGCGACGCAAAACTATGGACTAAAGAAAACTACGATCTACCAACTCCCAACTAAAAAAACTGAACGAAATGAATTTATTGGCATCAAAAAACCGTCACGCCTTACTCAAACAACTGGCCGAAGAAACCTTTGACTTGGTACTCATCGGAGGGGGAATCACTGGAGCTGGCATTGCCCTGGATGCAGTTTCTCGGGGTTTGAAAGTAGCTCTGGTTGAAAAACAAGACTTTGCTCAAGGAACCAGCAGCCGCTCTACCAAGCTCATTCATGGAGGGTTGCGCTATCTCAAACAAGGTGATTTGAAGCTGGTAAAGGAAGTAGGAAGTGAACGTGCCATTGTACATAAAAACGCTCCTCATTTGGTGATTCCTGAAAAAATGTTACTTCCGTTGATTGAAGGAGGAACCTATGGTAAAATGGCTACTTCTTTTGGTTTAAAAGTCTACGATGTGCTAGCGGGCGTCAAAGGAGATGACCGTCGCAAAATGCTTTCTAAAGAACAAACACAGCAAAAAGAACCTTTGCTCAACCCCGATACCCTCAAGGGAGGCGGCTATTATGCCGAGTACCGTACCGATGATGCCCGATTGACCATGGGGATTATAAAAACAGCCAATGAATATGGGGCACTTTGTGCCAATCATTGTGAGGCCATCAAGTTACTTTACAACGAAGGTGGCATTACAGGGGTGCAAGTCAAAGATCATATTCAGGATAAAGTTATGGAGATACACGCCCGACAAGTAGTCAATGCTACCGGGCCTTGGGTAGATACCATTCGTCAGGAAGATAATTCGCTCAAAGGAAAAAGGCTACACCTTACCAAGGGGGTTCATTTGGTAGTCAGTCATCAGAAATTCCCCCTTAAACAATCGCTGTATTTTGACGTACCCGATGGCCGGATGATTTTTGCCATTCCACGGGGCAAAATCACTTACATTGGCACCACCGATACTAACTACCAAGGCAAGCTAGAGGAACCCCAAACTACCTTGGAAGATGCCACCTATTTACTGGACTCTATCAACCAAACTTTTCCTTCGGTAAATCTCACGATGGATGATGTGGAATCGAGCTGGGCGGGCTTACGTCCTTTGATTCATCAAGACGGCAAGTCTCCATCCGAACTTTCTCGTCGGGACGAAATATTTGAATCGGGTTCGGGCCTCATTTCTATTGCGGGAGGCAAGCTCACTGGCTACCGCAAAATGTCGCAAAGGGTGGTGGATTTGGTATCGCGTAAAATGAAACGCAGTAATAAATGTAAAACCAAAGACATTACCATCAAAGGAGGGAATTTTGAATCTCACCAAGCAGTCAAAGTTTACATCGGTCAAGTAGGACAACAGTTACAATCAGAAAAACTGGATGACTTTGTTGCCGAATACTTGGTGGGTAATTATGGTACCCAAACAGACGAAGTTTTGCAAAAATACCAGCAGGTAAAAATAGAAAACCCCGAAAATTCACCCTTCTTGAACCTGGCGCTGGCCGAACTGTATTTTTGCCTGGAAAACGAAGCCATCTTTACGCTGGAAGATTTTTTCAACCGTCGTACGGGGAGGCTATACTTTGACATTCAATCGGTAAAAGATTTGGTGGAACCCATTGCCCAAGAAATGCAAATCCAGTTGGGTTGGACAGAGGCGATCTTGCAGAAAAATCGAGTCAATTTGCAACAACTAATGGGTACATTGGAAACCTTTGCCTAAATTTGTTTTTTAGTTTGTAGTTAGGAGTTCGTAGTCATTAGTTGTTTAGATCTGATAATACTTTCTCGACCAAAATACTATAAACTACCAACTATAATACTATCAACTAATATATGAGCGTATTAAAGAAATTAGCGGGAGAAACGGTTTGGTATGGGTTGAGTCAGATTTTGGGGCGGATGGTCAACTTTCTGCTGGTTCCCTTGTATACCAATGTGTTTGATGCGAGTGATTTTGGCATTCAAAATGAGTTGTACATCTATGTCGCCTTTCTGAATGTATTGTATGCCTATGGGATGGAAACCACATTTTTCAGATATGCAAGTAAGTCCGAAAGTGACCCTCAGGCAATTTATAATACTGTACTCTCTTATATTTTTGTAACCA
This sequence comes from uncultured Cytophagaceae bacterium, assembly GCA_937899305.1. Lineage (GTDB taxonomy): Bacteria > Bacteroidota > Bacteroidia > Cytophagales > Microscillaceae > Microscilla. The sequence goes on along the minus strand of CALDJV010001016.1, from coordinate 4,135 downwards.
CTGCCGTATTTTCTATCATTTTGCTGATTTTTGCCCAGCCCATTGCCACTGCATTGGGGTATCCTACCCTGTCAAATTTTATTGTCTGGCTGGCCATCATCATTGCCATCGATGCATTGCTAATCATTCCTTACGCTCGATTGCGAATAGAGCACAAGGCCAAACAGTTTGCCTTTACCAAATTGACCAATATTTTGGTAAACATTGGCCTGAATGTTTTCTTTCTTTATTTCTGCAAAAATATTTACGAGGGTGTCTTTCTAGCCCACCTCAAGCCCACCATTGCCTTGGTGTATGACCCTAAGGTAGGAAACATCGGCTATGTGATCATCTCTAATCTCATTGCCAATGCCTTGGTATTGATCCTCCTCTACCGGTCTTTTTTGCGCTTTAGGTTTCGCTTCGACTGGTCCGCGTTTCGCCCAATGCTGGTGTATGCTTACCCACTTATGTTTATGGGTTTTGCCGGCATCAGTAGTCAAATGTTAGATACCATCATGATCAAGTATTTTTTGCCCGAAGGTTTTTATCCAGGCAAAAACAACCAAGCCGTCATGGGGATTTACCGGGCTTGTGCCAAGTTGGCCATTTTTATGAACCTCATTATACAAGCTTTCAAATACGCAGCCGATCCTTTCTTCTTTTCTAAGGCCGAAAACAAAAATGCCCCTCGTCTTTTTGCCCAAGTCATGCGCTATTTCATCATTGTAGGCTCCATATTTTTGGTATTGATTGGCCTCAATCTCGACATCATTATGGTGATTTTACGCAAGCAAGTATTCCGAGAAGCCATTGGGGTGGTTCCTTTTATGCTGTTGGGTTATTTGCTCTTTGGGGTGTATACCAACTTGGCAGTTTGGTTCAAGCTTACCGACAAAACCGTGTACGGCATTTGGCTGGTGGTAGGAGGTGCCCTGCTTTCTATTCTCCTCAACTATTTGTTGATTCCGGTCATAGGCTACATGGGCTCAGCAGTGGCGGTATTGGCCACCAATTTGGCCATGGTCGTAGCCTCTTTCCTCATCGGGCAGAAACACTTTTATGTCCCTTACAACGTGCGTTCGGCTTTGCTCCATTTGGGTCTGGCCTCTACGGTGATGTTTGTGGGGCAAGCCATCAAATTCAACGATGGAGTGATTAGTTTTTTAGCCCATCAATTGATGTTTGTGGTGTATGTTTCGCTGGTCTTGTTGATCGAACGCAAGGAGGTAATCAAATTGGTGAATAGGCTTCGGAGGAGGTAGTTTTTTTAGTTAGGAGTTGGTAGATCGTAGCTGGTAGTTTTCTTTAGTCCACGGTCGACGGTCCATAGTCCACAGTAGCGCGAAGCGAAAAAATTAACAATTAATCATCAACAATCAATAATTACCATAGCGCTTTGCGCAACCATTTAACAATGAGCGTAGCGAAACAATGTAACAATAGAAAAAATGCAACAATATAAAACCCTACCTTCTTAACCAATGGGCGGGGTTGAGCAATTGGCTGTCCTTCCATACCTGAAACTGGAGCTGTGTTGTGCCATCTTTGGCGGTGTACACTTGGCCCAGTCGTTGTCCGGCCTTCACGGTGCTACCTGGCTTTACCCTCACGTTTTTCATTTTAGCATATACCGTAAAATAGTTACCGTGCTGTACCATGACGACCTTCCCTCCCATTCCAGGAATGGTGGCTACGGTAGAGACCTTGCCTTGGTACACGGCTTTGACCGCAGCACCTCGTTTGGTTTGAATATCAATTCCCCGGCTGTCGATTTTCACGTCTTTGAACAATGGATGTTTGTAAGTACCAAACTTACGCACTACTACGCCCTGTGCTGGATAAGGCAAACGTCCTTTGCTTTGGGCAAAACCTCTCGCATTCTTTTTCCCGGTAGTATTCAACCTGACTTTGGCCACACTTTTACTCCCTTTGCCCACTGCTCCAGTACGTCGTCTTCCTTGGTTAGACTTTCTCCTTCTTCTGCTGCGCTTCCCGCGCACTACATCGGCAATCAGGCGATTGAGACGCGATACATTACGACGGGCATAGCGAATCCCACGACGTAGTTTTCTTTCCTGGGCCACCAGTTTTTTGATGAATACTTTTTCCTTTTTTTCCAAAGTACGCAGGGTGTCTCCCTCCGAAAGTTTGGCGGTGAGTAATTGTTCTTTGTCGTTTTTTACAGCTTGTAAAGTATCGCGTTGAGCCACTAGACGGGCCTTGAGTTCTTGTATTTTACGGGCTTTTTGCTTGCGCTTGCGGGTGTATTGTTTCAAATACTGAATCCGTTGATACAACTGGTTGATGCTATTGGAAGCAAACAACATACTGAGGCGATTGTAACGATAGTTGGTTTTGGCATACACATGCAACATGCGCCCATAGGCCACCTTGATGGTATCGAGTTTGGTTTGGGTGGCTTTTATTTTCACTATAATTTGATCCACCTCTTGCTCGGTAAGCTGTATTTCGCTTTTCAGCTCCTCAACCAACTTCTCTTGGGCTTTGATTTGCTCCCTGATGACCTTGAGCTGTCCTATATGGTTGCTTTTTTCGGCACTGATGTTTTTGAGACTTACAATCTTACCACGAAGCTGCTTTAGTTTGGTTCTCTTTTGTCGAACCAAACGCGCTTTTTTAGTTCCATTTCTTAGGGCCTTACCAGCTTTGCTCCTCTGGCTATAGGCTTGCCAATTGGTCAACAATGTAGCCATGACCAAAGTAAGGCTAACAGTAATGATGAGTCCTATTTTTTTGGAGCGAAACTTCGAGCGTGTCATTTTATCGAACATAAAATTTTGCTAATAATCAGCAAGTTAACACAAAAAAGAACCTTGGGCAAGTGAGACGTATCTAATATCCGGTAAAGTGATTCCTCATTTATACCAATTTACCTGCGACCCATGCCTCCTCAAAAACACTCCATTCATAAACTCAAATACTCCTTCTGTGAATTATCCTCCATATGACACAACTAATTTATTTATATTGGCTACTTTACTATGGACACAATCAGGTTAAATTCTATGATTCAGTATTTATATAAATATTTATTAATCTTTTTCATCCAAATCATCCTCAGTAGTACCAGTTACGCCCAGTTTATTACCACCTGGAAAACCAGTAACCCAGGTAAATCCAACCACAATCAGATCATCATTCCTGCCAAAGGCTCCTATCAAATTGCTTGGCAAGAGGTAGGGAATTATAAAAATCGAGGCGAAATGCAGGGGCAAGACAGGACCACCATTACTTTTCCCAAAAGAGGTACTTATCGAGTAAGCATTACTGGAGGCTTGCAACAAATCCAGTTTGCCGAAAAAATAGACCAAGAAAAGCTCCTGGCCATCAACCAGTGGGGAAAGATTACCTGGACTTCGATGGAAAAGGCTTTTGCAGGATGCAAAAATATGACTTGTCTTGCTATTGATGCTCCTAACTTGAGTCAGGTCACTTCTCTGAAACAAATGTTCAAAGGCTGTACCCAGTTTAATGGTAAAATTGGCCATTGGAATACCAGTAAAATCACGAATATGCAAAGCCTGTTTTGGGGAGCAGAAAAGTTTAACCAACCCATTGGACAATGGAATACCAGCAAAGTCACCAATATGAAGCAGATGTTTAGAGAAGCGATGACTTTTGACCAACCCATTGGACAATGGAATACCAGCAAAGTGACCAGTATGAGTGACATGTTCAGGAGCACATATGCTTTTAACCAACCCATTGGGCAATGGAATACCAGTAAAGTAACCGATATGGAGGGGCTGTTCTTTGACGCAATCAATTTTAACCAACCCATTGAGACTTGGAACACCAGTAAAGTGACCAATATGAGTCACATGTTTGGGTACGCATATGTTTTTAACCAATCCATTGGGGCTTGGAATACCAGTCAGGTAACCAATATGTGGGGGATGTTCGCTGACGCAATCAGTTTTAACCAACCCATTGGGACCTGGAATACCAGTCAGGTAACCAATATGGAGGCAATGTTTTTGGAAGCCAAAGCTTTCAACCAACCCATCGGAAAATGGAATACCAATCAGGTAAACAATATGAGTAGGATGTTTCAGGGAGCCAAAGCTTTTAACCAACCCATTGGGGCTTGGAATACCAGTCAGGTAACCAATATGTGGGGGATGTTCGCTGA
>CALDJV010001015.1 GCA_937899305.1 uncultured Cytophagaceae bacterium | reverse complement strand
CCACAAATTACATCAAATTAACTCACAATAAACTTAGTCCCCAGTGTACTAGGCTCCGAGGAACCAATACTATACCGTCGGGCTTCTAACCCAGTGCGTTTACCTTTTGGCAAATTATCCAGTGGTCGTGGTCAGTTGATGGATATCAACGGAAATGGTAAATTAGATTATGTTACCCACTATGCTGGGCAACTGGGTTATTTTGAAGCCCAGCAAAACGAGCACGATGATACCAGTGGAGCCATTGTCGATGCTTGGGGTACTTTTACGCCTATTCCGCTGACTCCAACTGAATTATCACATCCTCATCGTTTTTTTGCCGACCTTACAGGTAATAAAATCGCTGATTGTGTATTGCCCATGAAGCTCAATGGGCAGGCTAATATCCGTTATTATCAAAACAATGGCCCCGAAGGCTTTGAGTTGGCCCAGGAAGTGCTCAATGCTACTTTCGAAGCCGATGTGACTTCTTTTCATTCTTCCGAAAAAGTATTCATTGGTTTTTTGAATATTGCTGGAGATGGCAAATCCCACTTGGTACGTATGGATGAAGAAGCGTTGGTATATTATCCCAATTATGGTTACGGTCAATTTGGCGCTCCCATTAGTTTAGATGTATCTCACGTATTTGCCCATCAAGATTTTCGCCTCAATCGCCTTCACTTTGCCGATTTAGATGGATCGGGTACGGTTGATTTGATTGTGGCGGGACTCCAGGGCATTGAGATTTACGCCAACCAATGCGGCAACCAATTTGCCACGACCCCAGTCATCATTGCTTACCCCGAAGGTGAAACCTACAACGACTACACCAATAGCTTGCTATTTACCGATGTATTTGGCAATGGATTGACTTGTATGATTTTCCGTAAGATGGGCCCCAATGCCCAACAATGGGTGTACGACTTCAACGCGGGGGTAAAGCCTTACCTTATGACCCAGCACAGCAACAATATGGGGGCTACGACCGAAACAACTTACCGGAGTTCAGTTCATTTTTACCTGGAAGACCAAGCCAATGGAGTAGAATGGTTTACCCGAGCTCCTTTCCCCAATTGGTCAGTAGAGGCGGTAACAGTGACTGATGCCATCAATCATTCGGTCATTTCGGAGGCTTATCGTTATCGCCACAGCTTTTACGATGGCGAAGAGAAAACTTTTCGAGGCTACGGTTACGCTGAACATGTAGATACCATCACCTCTTCGGACAACGCCAGCCTGGATTCGCCTCCTTCCAAAAGTTGTGTGTGGTATCACAATGGTAACCCTGAGCAAGATACCATCAATGCCTGGTACGAAGCCCTGGAATACTTTATGGCGGGGGAACAGTCGAGTGCGACTACCACTAAAGATACCCAGGCGCAATACCTCACCATTTACAATGCCGACTGGAACAGTATAGTCGCAGCTGAAACCGATGAACTTAAGCGGCAAGCTCAATTGCATTTGGCGGGTTCGGTGATTCGCTCTGAAGTATACGGCAAAACCAGCCCCGAGAGTAGTACTTGGGAGCTATACAATGCCAGTATGAGCAGCGAAACGGTTAAGCTAATCCAAAATATGGCGGATGAAGCTACGACTACGGTGCCCTTACTCAATTATGCTTCGTTTCAGGTGTTGCCCCGCGAAAACCTGGGTTACCACTACGAGCGCCAACTCGATGATCCAGTGGTGGGCTACCAGGCGGCTTTGGCTTTTGATGACTACGGCCACGTATTGCAAAATTGTGTGATGCAATATCCTCGACGCAACAACTATATAGATGCCAATGCCGAGGTGGCAGAGGAGCAACAAACCCTGCGTTGTATGCTTTCGCTGCAGGTAATCCAAAATTTCACTGACCCTGCCAACGACTTGGGCAGTGATTATGCCAACGAGCAGTTTTACCTTTTGGGAGTGCCCAGCAAGGACATGCATTATTATGTACAAAACCCTTACATTCTTGGTGCTCTGGATGGTGAAACCAGCACCAACAATGTATTTACGGCTTACAATGGGGGGATTTTTTCTTATGAAACTCTCCAAAGCTTCCTCATTCCAACGACTCCCAATGGTGCGTCACCGGTTTTCAACGCATCCTTAGAGGTAGATTTATTGCAAGTGAACGAATCCATTTATTATTACGTGCAACCTGATGACATTACCGCCACTTTGGGTGGGTACTTAGAGGTGCTTACAGGCTTAAACCGACCCGGCAAACGAGGCTTTTTATTGCCCAAAGGCAGCACTGGAGCTGTATTTGAGAAGGAGGGCTTGGAAGCCGCATTGGTGGATCAGCAGTTTTTTACTTCGGCCGAGCTAACAACGCTCATGGGTACTACCGGGCATTACCAAACCTTGAGCCATACTGCCCAAATTGGGGGTACCGATACTACCACCGATTTCTGGGCCAGCCATCCGGGGACTTACAGTTATGGTACTGCTGCCCAGTTTTATATGCTACAAAGCCATACCGACCTCGCAGGCAGCACGAGCACCACTACTTACGATCGTTACAACCTGTTGGTGGTAGCAAATACCGATGCTTTGGGCAATACGTCTAGCATTGGGGAACTCACTGCCACTTACAGTGACGGGACCGCCAAACGATCGATTGACTACCAATTGATGCAACCTTTTCGAATGTTGGACCTCAACCAGAATACCTCAGAGGTGCTTTTTGATGCTTTGGGGCGGGTAGTGACTACCTCACATTACGGGAATTGTATGCAGTGGAACGAGGCCAACAGTGCCTATACTGAAACCGAGGAAGGATTTGGTAAATTGTATACTGAAGGCACTGCTACCCCTATTTTTACCGTCAATGTCCCCAGTTTTCTGAAGGGCATCCAAGACATTGTTGATGAACCAATGACTTATTTGGGAGACGCCAAAAGCTTTATGTATTATGGTACATTTAGTTGGATGGGGTACTTCGATATGGAAATTATACTAGCAGAAGGATTCGAAGACCCCGAGGCGGAGGTAGACTTTGTTAGTTGGACAAAGCAACTTGTACAGAAGGGACTTGTAAATGGTGAAGGTGCTTTGTTTAGCCCTGTAAAAGCATTGATAAACACCATTATTTCTGACCCTGGTTTAACGAATAATTTTGTTCAGGGAGATGCATTTCTTAGGCTTTTAGAGGACCATTGGGAAGTGACAAACTATAGCAGTTTGTCTGGTAATGCAATTTCAATCATATGGCCCTATTTTAAGCTAGCTTACGAAAACTCGCAAAACCCAGCGCAGGTTTTAAGCACATCTCAAAAAGATTACCCCAATACTAGTAATGCTCGGGTAACTCGGGATCAATTACTGGCCTTGGGAGAAACGAGCACCAATGTAGATGATTGGCTTACCCAAGCCTATGCATCGGGTTGTTTGCAACAAGAAACTGAAGCAAATAATGGACAGTCTACCTACGGGATTTTCACCCTTGTGATGCGCAATTTGATGGAAACTCATAGTACTTTTGACAGCGCATTTTATGGTGACCTGAGAGACATTAGTTTGTTGCTGATGGAGGCATTCATTGCTTTTGACAACAAAGCGGCAGTGATTGACTTATACAAGCAAGCTTTGAGCGAACGCATCGAGCAGCAGGTGCAATACATCGATGGTCTGGGACGCCCTATCCAGAATAAAACCAAGGCCGAGACGGGGATCGATTACTACACTTACGACGATACCAGTGGTAGTTACATCACCAATACCAGCGATACGGCAGCTTTTCCTCGTTGGCTTACCCAAGGACATATTGTCTATAACAACAAAGGGCAGGTGGTATTGGCTTATGATCCTTATTATACCGATACTGCGGAATTTGTGACCCAAAACGATTTTAAATTGTTGGGCACCAGCCCCATTAATTACTACGATGGTTTGAATAGAGTGACCCATTCTATTACGCGTAAAGGCCACCTGGTCGCCCATCAATGGACGGCTTGGGAGGAAACCACCTGGGATGCCAACGATTGTCTGTGGTTGTCGCCCTATTTTCAGGTAAATTATCAGTACTTTGATGGAACCGCCAGCCCAGTAGCAGTGCCCAACCTGGATACTTATTATTTTGACTATAGTGATGATAAACTAGATGACAGCCAAGCGAATTATCACGCTACAGTAGCTCAGTCCATCATTGATACCATTCAAAAAAGCTTCAAACAGGGTTTCACTCCCCAAATGACCGTCCACGATAATCGAGGGCTCCACAAACGGGCCATTCAAAAGAGTGGTTATCAGTTTACGGCCCTTCAAATGGTCACTGATTTGGCCACTGTAGGAGTTGCCATTAATACCACTGAAGCCCAAAATTATTATAATACCTTGAAAGCAGGAGGGTACCTGACCGAACGCACCATGGGGGATGCACTTCAGGCCGATCAGGAGGTGATACTCAAGGGAGGGATTAAAGTTCCGCTTACCTTGGGTGAGCAGACGGAAACCCTGTTATTGGTCGATGGGACTTTCTTTGCGATTACTTTAGGGGAAGTCACTCTGAACGATGATAGTGCTTACACCCCAAGTGCTGCTTCTACTGTATCGGTGTCTTCTGAGGTAAATGTGACTACCAACCAAACGGAAACCTTGTTTTTACTTTGGGAAACTGGCCAAGAGTTACCCCAACAATTAAAAGCGAGTAGCTCGGTCACCCACGAAAATGGAGATACGATTACATTGACCGCCGATACCGAAGTAGCTCTGAGTTCTACCACTACGATTAATAATGGTACCGAAACTTTGGTTCTGAATGATTCAGTGTCGTTTCCTCTGGAGTTTGGTACCAGCGTATTGTATCCTGACCAAACTACTTTTACTCCGCCCGAGGGAGCGGATATTTTACGAGTTTATTATGGGGTCAATGAAGTGGATAGAAATACGGGATTTTATTTGCAGTATCGGGTCAATAGATTGATAGATGATGTGTCGTTGCCCGAAGGTACCATCGTGATTCACGAAAGTGGTACTCCAGTCGAGTTGGTATTAGATGCTTCCGCCACGCTTACTTATGACTACTTTAGAGCACCTTTGACACTACAAGCAGGACAAACCATTACCTTGGAAGAGGGTACCCAGATTACGTTGCCCGCGACTACTTTGGTAGTACCAGTTGGGGATCAGTTTTTGGCCACTCCTTATGAAGTATGGGGTGAAATGACCAAAGACTATACTACGGCAGTGATGGCCCAATTCCAAAGCCTTGGCCAAGCCTTGGATCGCAAATACGCCCTGCAAATGCCTGCCATTTTAGCCGTGGTATGGCAAGCCCATCTCAACGGAGTAACGCCTACTCAAGAGAGTTTGAAGGCGGATATGGAGCGCATTTTGGGGCATCATCTCTGGTATGATAGCGACTATGCGGCTTTGTTGGATACGCTACAGACGGGGGGCTGGCTCAATGGAAGTAGCCCCGTGACTTATCCTACTCTGGATGCAGATACAACAGTCAATGCCCGTTTGAACTTGGCTTTGTTATTGGGTTGGGCTAAAGGGCAGTCGTTTGTAACTACCTACCAATACGACGAATACGGACGGCCTACCCACATCGCCGATCCTCGTTTTACTGACTACAATGAGGCAAATGGACTGGTACTGGGCGAACCAAGCTCCAGACACAATCAGGAAACCCCTTATGTGGGAGCATTGGGAGGAGCAGTGACGACAAACTACTGCGATGCGGGACAAAGCTGGGCTTTGTCGGATGTATTGGGGCGCCATTTGTGGAGCCGAGATGCCCGTGGATTGGCCCACGAAATCACTTATGATGCCCTACATCGACCGACAGCTACCAAGCAAAAAGCCCACTATACTTTTGTGACGGCCTTGAAAAATCAAACCAGTGTAGCAGTCAATTCGATTATTTCGGAGACAGGAGTGGCTCTAGAGGCTACTTTGACCAGCGAAGGGGATTATCCGGATGATTTGGAAGCGGCTACTCCCTCGGGGGATACTGCCCAACAATGGCAAGTAAACTATCATAGCACCATAGAAGGAATGGACTATTACCAAATCAAAACCAAACTTGCGGACGAGGATGGCAGATATGGTTCATTTAGAGTGGCCGACGCGTCGGAGGTAGTCGGATACGACATCAAAATAGGGCCTAATAATAGTGAACGAGACCATACACTTTGGAGCTTTACCTGGGTTACCGGAGACTACTTTGTCTTGATGAATAAAAAGAGTGGATTGGTGGCGGCGGTCAATACCAATAGTGGAGCCATCACCCAAGAAATCTACGTAGGTCACGAGACCCAACATTGGCAAATCAACCTTGCCGAAGCCAGGCAATTGTTTGAATGGGAAGCTACCGTGGCCAAGGTCACCTATGGCGAGTCGGTAACCGATGCCGAAAAGTACAACTTTCGAGGAAAGGCAGTACAAAGCATCAACCAAGGGCGTTGGCAAGCTAACTCGGGCGGATTCAACATTTTGGGCTTGCCGCACAGCAGTAGTTTGCGTTTTACCAAATCGCACCGACCTACTGGAGACTATGTGGTGTTACATCCACTGGTCAACTTGGATGCCGTAGCGCTCACTGCGGACGGAGTACTCAAAACGACCACTCTCTCTGATGACTTGTTGGCTTTGCTGCAATCGCAGGTTTATGAACAATCGGCCGCCTTTGATGCCGTGGGCGAACTCCAGCGAAGCATTGATGCTGGAAACAACGTATACCTGCCTCATTTCTACCTATCGGGTGGAGTGGGTCAAATAAAGGTAAACGGGATCAACTTTATGGACGAAGTAGTGCTCAACGCCCGCAAACAGAGGGTTTCGGTAAAAACCAGAAATACGTCGGACAATTTGGTGACCCAGTGCCACTATACTTATGATCCCAAAAACTATGGTTTGCTGCAAATGTATGCTTCCCAGAGTGAAGGAGACGTGAGTCGGGACGATGAACATAGTTTGATTTTGAATGGAGTAGACAGTGACCATGCCCATACCCGCCAAAACCTGATTTATACTTTTGATCCGATGGCTAACGTAGCGGCCTTGCCAATAAAAATGTATCAGGGAGTAGATGCGAGCGACGGGAGTATGTTGCACACTTTCAAAAACAAGTTGACTTATGAGTACGATGGCTTGTATCGTTTGATTCAGGCCCAGGAAGCATCCTGGGAGTAAAACCCAGACCTGACAAGTTCCTAAAAAATTAAACCAAGAACCTGTCAGGTAGGGTGTTCAAAATTTCAAAAAAGTACCCCTCGTTTTTGGCGCCTTTATGAGTTTCAGAAATTAGAGTAGTTCTATTGTTAGAATAATATACTCATTTAAATCTTGTGATAAAAGTGAAAGACGTTCAATGCCACCAGAGGCCCCTCTTACTCTCCCCAAAAGGGGAGAAAACGTCGCGGAGAAGCTACCGCGAGTAACGTTCCTCCCCTTTCGGGGAGGTTAGGAGGGGCTTGGTTGGTACTCAACTTCTTTGATAAAAACCAGGGGAAGAAATTCACCAATTTTGAACAGCCTACCTGTCAGGTCTAACTATCAAAAATGAGAAATTTAAATTTCAAGACATGACCACCTACACCCAAAACTATATCTATGATGCCGGCACCAACCTGGTAAGCCTCAAGCATCAACCCGATGGCAGTGCAGCCACCCGGCAATACCAACCAGTGCGCACTACCAACAACCGCCAGCAAACCGAACAACACGATTTGGCGGGCAACCAACTGAGCCGAAAAGCTCAGCAAGACCTGGCCTACAACAGTGATGGCTCGCTGGCCTACCTAAGCTGGCAAGACGGGGGCTACCAAGTTACCGAGTACTACACCTATACTTCGCCGGGAGTACGGGGGCGCAAAGTAACCGAAGTACGTACCCTACTCACCGATATGTTGGTACAGGTAGATATGGTGAATTATCTAGGTCAAGTGGAGTTTCGGGCCAGCTATACCGGAGTAGATCTCAGTTACGATGGTGACCTGGTAACTGATGCAAGCGGCGACGAAGTAAGCCCTACTACCCAACGTACCATTACTCGGGTAAAAGATGACCACGACCAAATAGGCAAAATTGATAAGAACGAACTGACCAACACCCAGACCATTCGCTACAATGTACTCAATCATCTGGATAGCAACGAACTGGTGTTAGACGAGCAAGGCCAACTGGCCCATTACCGAAACTATGCGCCTTATGGTGAAACCTTAGATGAAACCAATACCGATGATGCTACCGAAAGTGAATTGGGTTATTCGGGCCAGGAAGAAGACGCCACGGGACTGGTATATTACGGCTACCGCTATTACCAGAAAAACGGGATATGGAACCGGGCCGACCCAATCAAGTTTGAAAGTGGACAATTGAATATGTACAATTTGGTGAATGGGAATCCAGTAACAAATAGAGATGAAATGGGGTTGATGAAATATTTTAGCAATGTGGCAAGTATAAATAGGGAGAGTCCGAATGATTGGTTGAATCATGCTTCACATCTAGAGCTTAACCTGGCCGCAATGCGAGCGAGTGGAAGTCCAATAAGCAATGGTTTTATAAATATGATAAACGAGGCAAGGGTTATCACTAGAGGAAAGTATGGCGGGCAGCCATTAACGAACCAGCCGGCTTACCTTGCGGCACAGCATACTTGGGTCAGTGCTGATCCTACCATAGGAGAAGTCAACCCCAAAGATCATTTACATACGGCGATCAACTTAGACCGAACTCAACCAACCCCTCATGCTGCCAACGAAAAGGCTTTGTATGATGCATTGTATTATATTTTTCATACCAACAACCCTCATCATCATCAAGTACAAATGCAGAATGCGTTGTGGGGAGCAAAAAATCATTTCAATTCGCTGGGGAACAATAACTTGACTATGGAACGGCAATTGACATTGACGACATTACAGGACGGGATTAATAGACATAATGGTACCCTCAACGATCGTCGAGCCTGGTTGGGAGATACATTACCTTCAGGGTTGAGTAGTCGGAACTTTAATCGGGTCAAAAACATGATGTTGTTTTACCTGGAGGCAGGACGCCATGAGATGTTGCGTACTAGTACTTCGGGAACCCGAAATGATGATCATGGGGGACTTCTGACCCGTAATGTTAAGATGGATTACCAGTATAGCAATGCCGGACAGGGAACCAATATTAACCGTAGTTTCAATTCTACTGATTGGTGGAAAAGTTTCGACTCCAATCGCTTTAAATCTCTAACGATTGATGGTAATATAAATCAGTTTTCTGGATTTTCTACTACAGAATCGGTGCGAAAAGTAGAACTAGACAGTAGTGTAAGTATAGGGTTTAAATATGTAGATACTAACATCCATGTAAATAATTTGAAGAACGCTTTGGCAACCAAGTCAAGTTATGAGATGCTAGACCATTATCATAATTCGATTGTATTGTGGCAGCCGGCTCAGATAGAGAAATGGGCAAAGAAAGCCACAGTGTTGTTGATTAATATAGGTAAATCGGAGCACTCACACCGGGCGAGTGGTTCTTACTATATTGGAAGTGCGCCTTTGAGAAAAGGGAAGTATAAAGGAGACGCAAAGACGCATCATAACAATGTTTTAAGTCACCTTACAACAACTCATATGCCGACAAATTTACGAAATGCGATGTGGGATCTTCTCGAGTACAACAATGCCAAGTATAGTCTAATGCATTCAACAGCTTGGTACAAAAACTTGACGCGTCCCGCAACCAATCCTGATCCCTATGATACACCTATGCTTAGTAGTGGTGCGTGGCGCTCTAATAACCGTATAGGAACTGCTTGCTATTGGAATTCCTGGAGACCAGGAGCTTTTATGGAACATGGAACACCAGCAGTACAAAATAGACAGGCCATGATAGCTCACTTTAACGATGTAAAGGGTACTAATAATCAGGCTATATACGAAAAAGGGTTTTCCAGAGGGCTAGCCAATACTTGGTCATTTGGTGTACAAAAAGGAGTTAATAAGGCTCATTATGATGCAACTGCCCATCATGTGGTACTTTATAGTGACATATATGGTAAATACGATGCTACACGTCCTGTACAAAGTCAACATATGAAAATGCTTAGCTTCATGTATAAAAAGGTAGGAAGCGAAGCAAGACTCTACTTATTTATGCGTTGCACAGGATGCCGAGTACAAACAGCAGGTTCAGAAGATGCCACTTTTGTTGCGGGACGTACCACCTGATGACAATAAGTCAAGAACATTGCTATTTAAGTCAAGTCTTCCGCAGGTTGACTTGACTTATTTTTTTTGGAGAATGTTGTTTGATTCGTTGATAATGAGGGTTTTAATACTTGTTGCACTTATCACAAACCTTTCCAAATAAAGAGGTTATGTAAGTGTTTGACTTACAGGATTTTGTGTTCAGGTTGTGGAAGATTTTGCAATAAAACCTACTTAACTATACATAAAGGTCTTTTGGTTGGGATATTCCTGTTTTTGGGGAGGTTTGATGTATAGTACTGGGATACCTTTTTGCCTTGAGCCCCCTAACCAAAATTTTTGTATCTTAGAATGACAAACACCTGTAATTGATATGAAAATACTTATTGAGAATGCGCCAAGCTTTGCCCATATAAGCATTGAGCCAAGGAAAAAGCTCACTGATGACGAGTTTTTTGAGTTTTGTCAGCAAAACCAAAACCTGAAATTTGAAAGAACCAAACACGGAAATATTATCGTTATGACCCCAACCGGAGGACGCACCAGTAGTAGAAATAGTAAAATTATTATACAGCTAGGTATCTGGAACTATCAAGCCAATTACGGCGAAATATTTGACTCTAATGGAGGCTTTCACTTACCCGATGGTTCTATGCTGGCCCCTGATGCAGCCGTAGTAGCCTACCATCGTTGGGAGGCTCTCACGGGTGAGGAACAAGAAAAGTTCCCGCCGATTTGTCCTGAGTTTATCGTAGAGCTCAAGTCCAAAAGTGATAGAATTGCCGATCTACAAGCCAAAATGCAAGACTGGCTCAACAACGGCATACAACTAGGGTGGCTCATCGATCCTGATACCGAAACAACCTACATTTATCGCCCAGGGAAAGCAACAGAAGAAGTGGCTGGTTTTGACAATACCCTTTCGGGGGACCCAGTATTGCCCGGTTTTCAATTAGATTTGAAGGTATTAAAGTAATCATCTCCTTGAGGGTGTTTTTCCTAGGGAGCAGGCTTATACTTGCCTAACTATATTTTGACCATGAATCTGTTATGCATTCCCCTTAGTAACGTGTTCAAAATAAGTGTCCGGTTTTCGGAAAAAGTTTGTTTGCCAAGCG
>CALDJV010001014.1 GCA_937899305.1 uncultured Cytophagaceae bacterium | reverse complement strand
CAACGGATGTTTTACCCGGTCATCATGGATGTTTTTAAAGTCACAAGCCATGTATTGAATGTGCTCTACTGAGGTAGCCGGAGGTACTTTTCCTTCGTCTACGGCTTCTATCAGTTGGTTTACATAATGATAACCAGAGGTATTGTCAATGTGTGAGTTGAGTTTACCCAATTGGTCGGCATAATAAAGCAAACCCGCCATAAAACAGGACTTACCCGAGGTAGCCATGCCCAAAACAAACACATCTACGCGGCCTTCTTTGAGGGTATCGGGCACATCGACCCAGTTACCAAAGTCTACCTTGATGGCTTGAGGATATAACCTGTCGAAATGACTTTCCGATATCAATGATTTAGAAGTGAGTTCCCCCTTGGAGATGACCCCTTTACGCACAAAGTCAAAAATTTCCTGGTCACTGTAGCGTCCCTCCACGATCCCAATTTCAATCGCGCGTTTTTGCTCTTCGGGCGAAGGAGGTGGGTACAACTCATTGTATTTGGATTGATGGATGGTGCCAAGTGAAATCATCTGTTCTATGATCCCTTTGCCCAGTGCCTTCAGGGTAGCATCACTAAAAGGTTTGGCTTTTATAAAGCTGTTTAAATCTTCCAGATCCAGATGTTCATCATTGTAAGCTTGTATTACATCTTGTTCGGTCTTACTTCCTTTGCCATAAGCCCGAAGCCATTGGCTGAGAATGCTTGGGTTCATTTTACCCATAATATCAATATTAATTTTTGTTAATTTTTATCCCTAAACCTCCACCACCTTTGCGATCTTCGGGTCGGATGATTCTTCCTTTTTGAGTTGGTTCGGGTCTTTCGGCCCGAAAATAAGGCAACAATATTAGTAAATGGATGAGCAACATGCCAACCAAAATACCTAGCTTTTTGCCAATGCTTGCCTGGCCAAACGAACGCATTGGTTGGCTAATGGCAATGTCGGGCAAATCAATTTTGGCCGGATGATTAAAATCAGGCATTTGTTTTTTAGCCACTTGATACATCGTTGCATACAAGGTGTCCAGGTGGGCGGTATATTCATAGCGTATTTTAAAGCGTTGCCAACCGTCAAATACCCGCTTGCTTTGTCCATAGTCTCGCTTTGTTTTGTCAAAAACAGGCTTCACCAGATTATAATTGGCCTTCATTTGATCGATGATTTTTCGTCTTTCTTTGCCAATTCGCTCAGCAATGGGGCCATCATTTCCTACAAAAGCGTCGTCGTCCAGTCCTAGTAGCTCCTTTAGTTTTACTTTGGGTTCGGCACGTTGTGCCCGGCTTCGGTTAAAAAAAGCCAGAGAATCAGTATTTACCTGAGTACCAATGCTATCTACCTTTTTTTGCACCTCTTCAAAGTAAGCTTTTTCCAGCGCACTGAGTTTTTCAATTTTTCGCTTACCCGCAATTTTCAACTGGCTTTTACGAGTAAACTCTACATCAATAAAATGAAATGCGTAGAGAAAGCTCAGGGCAAATACGACTAAATAACCTGCACCCAATACCATTTCCTGGCGAAAATCGGTTTGTTCTCTTTGCTTGGTTTTTTGTCGTACAAACTCCTTACTCAGTAAAAATAAGATGACGAGCAGTACCAAACTTACAAAGCTTGCAAGATAGATGTTGAATACATAGATACCGCCAAATAAAAAGAATACCACATAGCCTACCAAACCCAGCAGACTCAACACGTTGGCTATTCCAAACTGATTGGCATCACCTTCATTGTTTCGGGCAGTTTTTGTTTTTTTATTAGGCGTTGGTTTTTTACTCTTGTGAGATATTTTCGCCATGATACTACCTATTTAGATTTGTTATTAATTTATGTCTATTATGGTTAAATGGCTTTATTGTTTAATTGCTGCGCGATGCGTTGCCTTTACCAAGCATTTAATATATCACACAATCATTTGACAATGTAGCCAAAGAACAACATATTTTACAAATTTATTTAATCTTCACCAATTTGAATTTAAATCGATTGGCGGACCTTGTTTTATTTTGTGCAATGCATTCAGCATGCCCATTTTTATCGGGTCTACATTCAAACCTGTACGCATTATAACTTTTAGGAGGTGGCAAACAAGAAGCCTCCAGCAATTGATTGATGTTGAATTGACCCGATAGTAACTCAAGCGACAAATCAGCCGTGCACTGTCTTCCGTTGGGTTCTGCCAGGGTAATTTTACCAGTACCATTTCGGAAGAAGTCAAAGTAAATGGTTACTTTTTCACCATCTTCGGTGCTATAAATATAGGTGGTACTTTTCCAACGTCCTGCCGCAAAACCAAAATCATCTTTGTCAAATCCAGGATTTTTTGGAATACGTAGGGTGTCTCCGGCCAGTTCTTCACGTTTACAATCCTGTTTTATCTTTTCTATTTGCTGTAACAAATCGTCAATTTTTCGTTGCGCATCGGGGCAGTCTACCTTGGGCACTTTTTCCCGTCCTTTTTGAGCAATGCCCAAGGCCCGGTCCAACTGGATGATATTGCCGATATATCGCCGATTGTTGTTGACTGGTATACCAGTAGATTGCAACAAATCTACGATGTTGGGAAACGACAAGGCCGGGTTGGCACTCTTGATCAAAGCGATGCCTCCGGTAACCACGGGAGCGGCCATACTGGTACCACTCAAGTAGCTGTAGCGATTGCTGGGCAAACTACTGTAAATATCTACTCCTGGGGCACTCAAGGTAGACTGCTTTCCATAATTACTAAAAGAAGCTTTGTTGTCGCGCGGGTCTACTGCCGATACTTTGATGGTGTGCGGACTACGCTGCATAGGGTCCAACCCAATCATTACATTTTGATTGCCCCCAGCCAATACAATGGCGATGTTTTTATCATAAGCAGTTTTGAACAAGTTGTTCCAAAAGGCCTCTTCATCTTTGTAATAATTATTGATGATTTCGCGCTGAGCCTGAGGAGGCAATTTGGTCACTCGGGCCGGCATAATCAATCCCAATGAAATATTGACTACATCAGCTCCGTTGTTAATAGCGTACAAAATACCATCTATAATGGCAGTGGAGGTCAATTGCCCATTAAAATCACCTACCTGAATGGGCATAAACTTGCAATTGGGGGCAATGCCCGATACGCCTTGGCCATTGTTGGCCACTCCAATGGCGATACCAGCTACGTGGGTACCGTGGTTAGAGTTGCGGCCCGTGTTTACCGCAGAAGAAGCCGTCACCACATTCCAGGGTTTGTAGATTTTACCTTTAAATTCAGGATGTTTCAAATCAAAGCCATCGTCTATCACTGCTACCACCAGTCCACTATCGCCTCGGGTCACATCCCAAGCCTCGGGCGCTTTTACCTTATTATGGTACCAAGACTGCTTCGTGTTTTTAAAACCGGGGTCATTGGGATCATAACGAAAGTTACGTTGAAAAATACCCTCATACCAAATGAGCATATTGAATTCTTTGAGCTTTTGGGGCAGTTCTTTTTTTACTTTTTCCCGTTCGCTGGTAGGCATTTCCAGCTGTAGGCGATAGGTGGAGGTATCGTAGTAAATGATTTTATAACTGTCTCCTGGGTAAGCCGCTTTGAATGCTTGAGCAAATGCTTGTATGTCTTTGTTTGTTCCGGTAAGTGCTACATTCAAACGATTCGATGCAATGGTTTTCGTTTTTTTCGGATCTTCGGTGATCTTAGACGAATCCACCGGAATGACCTTGCCCGGCTGACTTGGCAACGGATCTCTTTGGTTGGTTTGGCACTGACGCAGACTCAGTAATAAAATCAAGAACAACAAAAGTAAAAGCCATACCCACCACAGTTTTTTCCACCAGGATTCTTTCTTCTGGGGGCCTTTGTCGTCGGGTTGTTTCGGAGTCTGTTGCGTTTCTTCCGGATTTGCCTGAGTAGAAAGCGGTTCAGGCGTAGTTGCTTTTTCTGGATTTTGTTCAACTGGTTCGTTTTCCTGAGCAGAAGGTTCAGGAGTTACGGGCGAAGGAGAGGGGCTAGATTCAGGACCAGCATCATTGGTTTCAATAGATTGATTTTCTGAACTAGCTGGGGCAGGAGTAGGGCGCTCTTCCGGGGCAGGATCAACACGTTCTTCAGTAAGAGGAAGCACCTGATTGAGGTCAAAAGTTTTTTCCAGACGAAACCCCCAAGCTACCAAGGTAAATTGGCCATTCTCGGTAAAAATATGGCTTTCATCTGGAATCACAAGTGCCTGGTTGATGAGTTCGCCCCATTTTTGGTCTTCTACATCCGACGATTTGACC
Organism: uncultured Cytophagaceae bacterium; assembly: GCA_937899305.1. GTDB lineage: Bacteria > Bacteroidota > Bacteroidia > Cytophagales > Microscillaceae > Microscilla. The sequence continues at coordinate 7,017 of CALDJV010001014.1, read as the reverse complement.
AATTTTTGGGTGTACTCCCGGAGTCGTTCTATTTGGGCAGCCAGCCTCTTCTTGGCTTCCTGCTGGGCCTCTGGGCTCAGTTGAGTAATCGACTGGGCCTCCTCGGTAAGCCAGGTTGCTTTCCAGGAGCCTTCACTTTGGCCTTTGAGTGCTTCATCGGTAATGTCGGGTTTGGCAAACAGTTGCGCAATTTCCTCCCCCAGTTTTCGGATCAAATAACGATGCAGTCGTTCGTAATAGGTAAATACATCTCGCCCTTGCCAAGTAAGGCTCTTATAGTCATTGAGTAATTGGTTATATTTTAGGTGGTTTGCCATGATATATAGTTATAAACACTTAATGGTATTGTAACAGATATCAAAGGGAAAAATTGTACTCTTTGATTTTATCCAGAATCAATCCCAATTGTTGATTGGCTTCTATGTCATAAGTGGGAATGTTACAATTGGCCACCAGCGAAATTTTCATGAGTTCGCACCAGCGTTCGTAATTTTTAATCATAGGTACATACTGCAAAGTATCGTGATCTATGGGTTTTTTACTCATGTTTTCATTGAGGTTATCCATGTAGTCTACCAATTTCTCCACCGACATTCTTGTTGACCCTTCTTCTTGTACCCGATCCAGCGAATGGAATACTTCTACATCCTCGGGAACCCGTAGATTTAGATTATTCTCTTGATTGGTTTTTCTGATCTTATCTTTTTCTACTTGAGGATAATAAGACCACCCCATAGAGGTCACAAATTCGTTGATGATTCCTGCCGTAATGTGCGCAATCATTCCCTCGGCACGGTCAATTTTTTTGTTGACATCCACAAATTCCCGAATTTCTTCGGCAATCAAACCGAGAATGTGGAGCTTGTCAAAACTGTTGATCATATTATCAAAAAGCCGCTGCAACTGTTGTTTTTCGAGTCCTTGCTCAATAAAAAAGTCAAACTGATTGATATCTAATTTATTTTTGATCCAGTGATTTTTGGCTTCTTCGGCCAAAATAACCGAGTTGTTTTGCAGGTTGTGCAAATCACCATAAAACAGCTCGTGTAAATCTATTCCTTCTTTTTCTTTGAAATATTGTTCGGTTTCTTCCAGGCTGTCTTTTTTATAATCTTCTTGCAGTACAGCCAGGTTTTCTTCGTAAGATTTATCTACGTGGAGCTTTTTACTGTAAGCCCGCAACAAGATGTACTTATTGTAGTCTTTTTTCTTCACCGTTTTTTCGCTGCGCAACAATACATGGTAAAATTCCAGAATTTCGTTCTCCGAAATGGTCAAGTGCTCAATAAAGCTGCCAAACAAATACGCATTTTCCCCAAATACAATGCTCATCTTCAACTGAATCGCAGCCCCGTCTTTGGCTGCTTTAGTAATTTGTTCGTCGGCTTGGTCGCTGTGGTAATGTTTGTTAAACTCGGCTTCGGCCTCCGCCAGGGCCTTGTTCAACACATTGATATAAATGGGCACACTTACCTGATTGGTAGAGAGGGGAGTCAATTGCTGAATGATCAATTCACTGCCGTCTTTTCCAGGGATGCTGGCCTCCAAAAAGCTCTTGGCCGGATTCTCAAACAAACCTTGAGCAGTACCATGAAACTCCTTGAATTTATCGAAATAAGCTTGGTGATACCTGCGTTGTTTTTCATCGGCAAAGAAGGGGCTTGGTTCTGGTGCGTTATACAAAGCCAACGTGCCCTGAGCGTCGTACAAATTTTCGGTGTATTCTATCAGGTTATTTTGTTTAAAAGTCCCTTCCGAGCGTTCAAAATCTCGCAACAAGTAATAATTCTGAAATTTCGCGATGTGTCCATTCTTCATCACCCATTGGTGGGGCCATTTCTTATCGGTCATGATTTCCTGACTTACCAACGTACTGAATTGGGCCGCGACTCTTTCGGTAGGATCTTCGTTGGTGGCCCTTTCGGCAAATAGCTGGGTGTTCCACCAAGTAAAAATTACAAACAAAGGCGGCACCGGAAGCGAAGCCAAGTTGTGGGTACGTTCTTCGGGGGTTGCTCCCAGGTTGTAATGAATCCAGTTTTCTATCAAAGAAGGCATCTGAGGCACATCCGTTTTCACGGTTTTCACACAGTAAGCCAAGGTATTTGTTTGGTAGTTGGTCGAGTAGTAGTTGAACAAATAAGCGACCTTACCCCGCAAGAGCATGTTAGAAATGTTTTCTTGCGACAATTCAGATAGTTCAAACCTTGATCGGGCTCCCGGAAAATCTATAATGTCTACATTGTTGATGAAGTTTCGGTTTTCGATGGTGCCATCGGCTACACTGAGGGTGATTTCGGCCGCCAACAAACACAATTTGCCCGCGCCAATGTCTATCAAGTGGGTTTCGTCTTCCAATTGAATTTGGAAAGTATGCGATTCCTCAAAAAAGTACTTGAGCAAAGTCACCACATTGACAATGCTTCGGCCGCTACTTCTGACAATGGCATCGAACTTGACCCGGACAAACCTACGGAACTTGAGTTTTGATAAACAGGCCAATATGATTTTGAATACGTCGCTGATTTCTTGGTGATGATTCCAGAGTATTTCCAATACCTGTACCCAATTGGCCTGAGCGATGTATTTGATATGGTCGGCCAAAAAATCCCAAAAACCCGCCTCTTTCAGGTTTTCTAAAAAATAGTTTTGCTTGTCCCAGTATCTTTCCAGGTATTCTTTGATCTCATAAATGTCATCATCCGACAAGATGTCTTGGGGAGTTGGGGAACGCAAACTTTTGATAAACTCAATGTGGGTCTGAATTTTTTCCTTGTTAGACAGTGTATTGCTGTCTTTAAATTCTGAGCCATAAGTATCACAAAGAATGCAAACCACGTCTTTTACATCAAACAAGCGCACTTTCACGGGCAACTTATTGGGGTCGGTTTCCTGGTCGGCCGTAAAACGGGTCACTGTGGCGGTGGCTTCTTTTCCTCCTCCTTCTGGATTGAGGTATACCAGAAAATCAATCTCCTTTTCGTCTTGAATGTTACTGGCATTGGGGGCACCCTGATGGTTATGTACCATCAGCTTGTTTTCTTGGTTGTAGAGCAGGTTATTGGCCATATATGACTTGCCCACTTGGCTGGCACCAAACAGCGCAATGGTAGGCTTTTGAGTGACCACCGCCTTTATTTTTTTGAGCGTGCGTCGATATTGTTTGATCTTATAGTTGGTATCGGCTTTATCGGCGTCTTTGAGGTGTTGGGTGACCCACTGTACGCCATCGTTTACTACAGTAATGAGTTCTTGAGTATTTTGAGCAATATTGTCTAACTTATCTGATGAAATATTTTCCATAAATTGTTCGTTTTCTTGTCAGGTTTTTGAATACTGATGTTTCGCAGTGGTTCTAAAACAGGTTATTTTAATGGTTTATTTCTTGAGATTTGCTCAAGACGGTAAATAGTGTAATTTGTCACCAACTATTTGATATTTAGAATAAATTCTCCGGTATCCAGCCAATAGCCCTTCTCTTCAGGGAGGGTCATAATACTGGCCGACAAAAAACGCTTGGACAGCTCATTGCGCTTGATATCTTTGATTCGGTCTATCTCGATTTTTTCTTTGCTTTCCGATCGGTTACGCTTAAGTTTTACTTTGAGCGGCATTCGGTTTTTGATGTTGTTTTTGTATTCCTCTATGGCCTCCGACAATTCATTGGGTTGATTGCCCAACTCGGGTTGCCTTTCCAGCATTTTTTGGAGAATGGCTTCGTTGTTAAAATCCAGTTTGTACATGGGGCGTCCCTTGTAGTTTGTGTTAGGCAATTGCTTGTACCCTAACACCATAGGGAGGCTATGTATTTCGGCTTCATAGCTATGTTCATCTGGGGTCAAAAAGATTTCATCTATGTTCTGAGTATACTTGTCCAGCAAGCCAATGTAATCAGACGTAGAAATGAGATGGCGTTTCAACAGGGTGGTATTGAGCCTAAACCCATCCAACTTATCTATTTTTCCACCCATCAGCGCAATCAAAGCTCCTACCGACACCATCGTTTTAGGGTCCTCAAAGTAACCTAATTCGTCGGCAAAAGGATACCAGCTTCCTACTCGGTAATTATTCAAGGTAATGATACGCTCCGGCGATACCGGGTAATATTTGATGAACATTTCTCTGATTTTGGGCAAGGTGGTAGGTTTGCCCGCCAAGAGTACAAAATCACAACCATAGGCCGACATAATCACCGAAATTTGTTTCAGCAGAGGATCAAACGTCGTTTCTAAAATAGAATACACCCTTTCTTTAGACAAATTCCATCGAATGTCTTCAAACTTAAGCGGGGCAAAATGAGTATTAAAATAATTCAATAAATCCTGATTGGGAGGAGTCGTTGGGAACAGTTCCTCAAACCCGACTACCTCATTGGCTTTGCCCTCCGAGGCATGTTCCAGGTACCGCAGAGCAATGGGTACTGCCACTTGTACAATAAAGTTTTTGCGGTACATGCGAGCCATATAGCCCTGTTTGTTGCTGTCGGGCCCAAAGAAGTTGAGCATTTTTTTAGCCACATCTTCTACGCCCGCCTTGATGGCCGCATTTTCAATGACTCCAATGGCTCCGTATTCTTCAGGTTTTTTGCTGGTGCCTTCCAGTATAATCTGTTGCACGACTTCTTTTAACAAATCGTCTCCAGCCAAACTAAAACTCTCCCAATATAAAGGAAAGGGCTTGATAACAGCCTGAGATTGCCCTTTGGCATATTGATAACTGCAAATCATCAGATCGGTAGTCCCGCCTCCAATATCTATCGAGCCTATCGTAATGGCGTTTTCTTCGGTTCCCGGTTCTTCGCCCAAGTCATCCCGCTTTTTGCCGTATATGTCAAAGAAAATATTGGCCTTATTCAAATATCGTTGGGAGATTTCGGCATACAAAAACACCAACTGGCCACAGGTAGCCTCATCATAAATCCAATCTTTGCGTTCTTTGGCCATCGAAAGGTTTTTGCCCAGCTCTTTTGGAGCAGGAATGATTTTGATGTCCGGCTTGTCTTCTGGATTGTGTTCTTCAGAGTTAAAAAAACGATCCAGGGTAATCAATGCTTCCTCAGCACACTTGCGCAATACTACTTGCTCTTTTTGAATAATAGAAGTAGGACAAGTAATGGTGATTCTACGAAGCTTTCGGGGCCTTTCGGGGTTGCCATGACGATAACGGAATTCGAATGAGTTGATTTGAGAAAAAGCGTGGGCCAGAATCTCAATGTACACAAAGGTCATCAACGATTTACGTGAATAATTGGGCGTACTGCCGAAATTACCATCATAGGCATAGCTGCCATCGCTCTTAAACTGAGTCGTAATTTCTACCAGTGATACATCGCGGCTCTCGGTTTGCCCATACAGATTTACAAACTCCCAAGACAAAGAAAATGGGGAGTCGTCCCACAAATATCGTTTGGGGCTTGAGTAATGGTTGGCGGTTTCTTTGCCTTTTTCCTTATCGAGGTTATGTTTACTGATAATTTGGGAAGCTTCTTGCCCCAGACGCAACAAACTAGGCCAGATAAAATTACGATAGTCGCTTTTCATTTCCTGAAAAGTAGTTACAAATCGGTCTCCACGGCTATCTTCGTAGTCTTCGTTTTCTATCTGAAACATGGCATCAAACCGGGTCTCGACAAAGGCCAACCGCATCGAGAATGGATCTTGGTATTCCTTTTCCGGATTAGATAAGTTTTGTAGTTTGAGTTTCTCAACCGAATTAAAGTTGAAGGTAGAAGCATTGTTTTCGCTGGGGCTTTCAAAAAGCAGCCCACAGGTATTGGCATTTCCGATATCGAGTACCAAATCTACATCTACTGCAGCTTGGTTATCATCATGTACTACTACTTCGGGGAATTTGCGGGTAGCCTCTAAGTACTTAAGCAAGTAAACGAAAAGTCCTACGTATTTCAGCTGAGGGAAATCGTTGTGCAAATCATCCATCGTTTTGCCTTCCCGCTTGAGGTAAATTCCTTGGGTGTAACTAAAAATCCATTCTCCTCCATAAGCATTGTCCAAGAAATTCAAGAGGTAATCTTCGTTGTTACAAAGGCCAAATACTTTATTTTTATCTGGCGACTTGAGTGCATTGTCTTGAGTGTCGTTTTCATCAATTTTGGTATCAAAAGCCAAAACCACTCTATATTTCTTTACCTTGTCTTTTTTGCCAGAGGTTTGTTTGAGCATCATCCGCGCCCAGGCAAAGGGGCCTCGCATGGTTTTTCCCACATCGTTTTGCCTAAAATAGGGCACGGGTAACCAAATATGTTCTCCTTCTTGTGAAGCAAATATCTCCAGACTATCCAATACATCGCTCAAGGTGTAATATTCGTCGTCTTCACTCAGCGCCAATCCCTTTATTTCCTGAAGGTTATATTCACCATCGCTATTTACGTGATGTTCATATACGGCTTTGGTAATCCAAATATCATCATCGGGTAAGTAACGGGCATATTCAGTGGTAATTCCAGTAGGCTTCAGATCTTCAAAAAACCCTTGAGTGGGCATTACATCATCATCATTAGGATTGATGACTAAATCGAATTTATGGAACTGAATGCCTGAATTAGCAATTAAAGAGATATTCATTTTCGAAAGTATATAACGTATGATTTAGTTAGTAATTCGTAAAAAATAAAGTTTCATTTAGTCGATAGTCCATAGTCCACTAATGTGAATGAAAAGTTAAAAATGTAAAGTGAAAAATGGACACCTCACGCAGCCATTCAACAATGAAACAATGAGCCGTAGGCGGAACAATAGAAACTAATCATCGCTTCGCGCAACCATTTAACAATGAGCGAAGCGGAGCAATGTAACAATAGAGCGATTCAGCCATTTAACAATAAGCGTAACGGAACAATACAACCTCATCCACGAGCATTTTTTTACGAAGCTAAATGTAAAAAGCTTTTAGTTTAATTAAAACAAAAAACCGGGTAAATAATGATGTTTAATTAATACTGTACCTGGAACAACATGTTCGCCCCCTTCTATTTTATAAAACTGTTAATAGCTCCAATAG
>CALDJV010001013.1 GCA_937899305.1 uncultured Cytophagaceae bacterium | reverse complement strand
ACTGCTATTTCCACGAAGGGTTCTGTAATTTAAAAGGCCAAAGTCGAGCTAAGTCAGCCATTTATTTGGCCGACGAGATTAGAGCCGACAAGTTTACCCTGGATGTGGGGGTACGCTGGGAACGAGCTCTAGGTTTGATCTCTCGTGAAACAGGCATAGGTACCAATAGTTTTGAGCGAGGCGAGGTGAGTGCTTCTGATTTTGCCGTGGTGTTGGCTGGTTTGTATAGGTTAAACAACCAGATCAACTTGTACGCCAATGCATCTCGTGGGTATTTTTTCCCTGAATTGAGGGGAGTAAGGTTTTTGACTCCAGGGACACCTCAAAGTTACGAAACTGAGAAAATCAACCAAGCTGAAATTGGCGTAAAGTATGGATCTAAAAAGCTGTCAGCTACCGTAGCAGGCTTTTTTGTAGGGTTAAACGACCGCAGAAATATAGATTTTGTAAACGACGGCCAAGGAGGCGTAATTGAAGAAGTATTTACTCAAAGTACCCAAACGCTGGGAGTAGAAGGAACCGCTACTTATCAGATAGTGAGTGGATTGTCAGTGAATACCCAATTGACTTACCAGGAACACCAATTTACCAAGGTAGAAGGGAACACCGACTTGGAAGGCAACCGTCTACGTCGTCAGCCTTTGTTCAAGGGGTCGTTAGGGTTGAACTACAACCAAAACCGCATAGATTTCAATGCATCAGTACTTTATTTAGGGCAACGTTATGCCAATGACGCCAATACCGTACGACTAGACCCTTACAGTTTGGTGCGCCTAGGTGCTGGATACACCTTCGACCTAGACAAACAAGGAGGCAAACTAAGGTTAGGCGTGTCGGTGTTCAACTTGTTAGACAGCGAAGGAATCACCGAGGGTTCTCCTCGTCAAGGCAATACTCAGGTAGGAACAGCCAGTTTCTTTGTGGGACGTCCTATTTTGCCACGTAGGGTTGCTTTAAGAGCATTATTTGAGTTTTAGAGTTTGTATTATTCAGGCAATTAGTAAACATAGTAATGTGAGAAGCATTGAGGGGAGCAAATTTTACTCCCCTCATTTTTTACTTGATATTTAGTGATTTATGAAAATAAACGAATCAACATTAGTAGCTCAAGCAAAAGAAATACTATACGGCAATGTTCGAGATGGATTTACGGTGCCCACTGCGCGTTTGTATCCTTTTCAGTGGAATTGGGATTCTGGATTTGTGAGTATTGGTTTTGCTAACTTTGACCTGGAAGCGGCTTTTGCGGAAATACGATCTTTACTCAAAGGGCAATGGGCCAACGGAATGGTGCCTCATATTATTTTTCATTCCGAAACTGAAAAAGATTATTTTCCTAATTGGGATTTTTGGGAGGCCAATGTCAATCCAGGAGCACCCAATCGCCCCAAGACTTCAGGCATTACCCAGCCTCCAGTATTGGGCTTTGTGTTGGAGCATCTCTGGGAAAAACACCCCAATAACCCAGAGGTAGTAGATTTTATCAAAGAAGTGTTTCCCAAGGTAGTGGCGTTTCATCAGTTTTGGTACGAGTATCGAGACCCCTACCAGGAAGGTTCGGTATTCATTTATCACCCTTGGGAATCGGGGCGGGACAATTCGCCACTTTGGGATGCTCCCTTGAATCGGATTGATATCGAGAATGCCAATTTACCCGAATACCAACGACGAGACATCACCATTGCCGACGCCAGTGAACGTCCCACTCAGTTGCAGTACGATCAATACGTGTACCTGTTACAATTGGGTAAAAAGTATTTGTATGAAGGCAAAGGCATTGCCGAAGAGTCAGAGTTTTTGATTCAAGATTGTATGATCAATGCATTGTTGATCAGCTCCAACGAAAGTTTGATCAAAATTGGTAAGAGGCTCAACCTAGAGGTAGGCAAAATAGAAGAGTGGCAGCAACAAAGCAAAAAAGCGTATGACGATAAATTCTGGAGCGATGCACTGGGCACTTACACAGGATATGATTTACGCCAAAAAGAGCAACTCCCTTATTGGGAAATTGGCGGAACTTCCGCTTTATTTGCTGAGATTCCTTCTGCTGAAAAAGCCCATAAAATAATCAATCACCTCAAAGAACTGAGTCAGAATGGCTATTTGATCGCGCCAAGCTTTGATGTCAATCATGAGTATTTTGATTCTAAGCGATATTGGCGAGGCCCGGTTTGGCCACAAATGAATTGGTTGATTTACTTTGGGTTACAAAAATATGGAGATCCAAAAATGGCCGAAATTGTAAAAGAAAATTTACTCGAGTTGGTAAGTAGATTTGGTTTTTACGAATACTTTGAGGCCCAAAAACATTTGTTGGAAACTACCCACGGCGGATACGGAGGAACACAGTTTTCCTGGACTGCCTCCTCGATACTTGATTTAATACTGGCTACCTGATACTTGACTCATGAATTATTTAGACTACGTCATTGTTGCGATTTATATCTTGGTTTTTTTGGGAATTGGTTATCTCTTCAAAAATAACAAAGACTCTAAAGACTATTTTTTAGGTGGAAATTCACTGGGATGGTTTCCATTGAGTTTGTCTACCATGGCTACCCAATTGTCAGCCATTAGTTTTATTTCAGCCCCAGCTTTTGTAGGGCTCAAAATGAATGGGGGGATGAAATGGCTTACTTTTGAGTTGGCCGTGCCCATTGCAATGGTTGGGATTATGCTCTTGATTATCCCTCCTATATTTCGCTCGGGAGTGGTCAGTATTTATGAGTTTGTCGAAAAAAAATATGATTACACCACCCGGCTTATTTTGAGTGTGGTTTTTCAGATCAGCCGGGCGCTAGGTACTGGGGTAATGGTCTACACCATTGCATTTATACTTCAGGCCGTACTCAACATTGATTTCATTTACACCATACTCATCATCAGTATCATTACCATTGTGTATTCCTGGCAAGGAGGAATGAAAGCAGTGGTGTGGGGGGATGCCATCCAAATGATTATTTTGTTTTTAGGGTTGATCATTTGTTTGATTTTTGGCTGGCAACAATTACAAGCCAATGGAGGTTTGGTCAATGGTTTTGATCCTGAGCGTTTAAAGGTGCTGGACTTTAATTGGGGACTGGGCAAAGGCGAAGAGTATGGAGTGGTACCTATGATTGTGGGCGGATTGTTTTTGTATATGTCGTATTATGGTTGCGACCAAACCCAAGCCCAACGGTTGTTATCGGCCAAAAATGAAAACACCATTCGCAAACTGTTGATGGCCAATGGTTTATTGCGATTTGGAGTGGTATTGATATATTGTACCATGGGACTCATCATCGGTAGTTTGGCTTTGTCTAGCTCCGAATTTATGGGAATGATCAAACAAATTACCCAAACCAATTTTCCTGAGGAATACGCCAAAAGCGGAGTAAAGCCCGACTTAATGATGCCAGTGTTCATTCTAAATTATTTGCCCCATGGAATGATCGGAGTGTTGATGACCGGGATTTTATCAGCAACCATGTCATCACTGAGCTCTACGGTAAATTCATTGTCGGCAGTAACTGTAGAAGATTTTTTTAACCGTGGAAAAAACAAGTTGAGCAATCGACGGTACATGCAAATTTCCCGTTTATCGGTTGTATTTTGGGGAGTGGTTTGTATTGGGGCCGCCTTTTTGTTTGGTGGCAGTGATAGCCCAGTAATAGAAATCATCAATGCCATTGGTTCGGTTTTTTATGGTCCAGTACTAGCCACATTTGTATTGGCCATATTTTCTAAAAAAGTAAACCGCCATGGAATCAAAGTAGGTATTATAGGAGCAGTACTCATCAACCTCGTCTTCTCAAAGACCATGCAAGACATTATAGGGTTTGATCTGGGAATTCATGTCTTCTGGATTTGGCTCAATTTTACTGGTTTTGTACTCGCAGTATCGTTGGCTTATGTGGTGAGTTGGTTAAAACCAGACGAGTTGGCAAAACCTGTCGAGGACCAACCCAAAGTAGTGATTGAATTCAAGTGGAGTAGCTTTAAGGCCAAAGAGCCCTTGATCTTAATTGGCTTCTTCGTGTTAATTCTGGTCGTGAGCTATTTTATACCGGATATTTTTAGGCAATTGTTTTAGTTTTAAATTGTTCTGTATTTTTCTATTGTTGCATTGTTCCGCCTTCGACTCATTGTTAAATGGCTGCGCGAAGCGATGATTAATTTGTCTCGCTTTGCGCTACTATGTACTATGGACCGTGGACTGTGGACTAAAAAAACTCCCAACTACGATCTACCAACTCCCAACTAAAAACCTATGAACTCAATAACCCCCAAAAAAGGGCTAAATATACTCATTGCTCCTGATAAGTTTAAAGGATCGTTGGGAGCGGTAGAAGTGGCTACCGCCTTGGCTAGAGGCATCAAAAAAGCAAATGCTGCTCACGAAATCATGATGCAACCCATGGCCGATGGAGGCGACGGTTCTATTGATTTACTGGCTCAATTGGGACAACTCACCAAGTATACCTTACAAGTATCAGATCCCTTGTTTCGGCCTGTGGAAGTGGCATACTATTCACAAAATGACACTGCATTCATTGAAATGGCCAAGGCTTCTGGACTCGCTTTGCTGACGGCTGAAGAACGCAATTGTTTGGAAACGACGTCGCTGGGGACGGGCGAAATGATGGCAGATGCAATACAACGAGGATTTCGTAAGATCAATTTGTTTATCGGCGGAAGTGCCACCAACGATGCCGCCATGGGCATTGCGCAAGCATTGGGATATCGCTTTTTAGATAAAAACGACAAGGTATTAACCCCGATAGGTGGTCATCTTGAGCAGGTAGTAAAGTTGCATCAAGAGGAGGTGAGTAAAGTAGGACAAGGCGTCGAGTTTCAGGTGATTTGTGATGTGAATAATCCTTTTTTTGGAGAACAAGGAGCCGCGTGGGTATATGGTCCACAAAAAGGAGCCAACCTTTCACAAGTGAAGCAATTAGACAATGGATTAAGAAACGTTCATCGAGTATTTATAGAAGCAGGTTTACCCGATGTGCAAACTTTGCCGGGCACTGGAGCCGCAGGAGGAGTTGGAGGTGGAATGGTGGCCTTGTTTGGAGCAAAACTGATTTCAGGCATTCAGTTATTCATCGATTGGTTTGATTTGGAAGCCAAAGTAAAGCAAGCCGATGTGGTAATTACGGGTGAAGGGCAATTGGACGAGCAGTCTCTACAGGGAAAAGTAGTAGGAGGAATAGGAAAACTGTGCTACCAATACCAAAAGCCTCTGGTGGTGATATGTGGGCAAAACACCTTGTCAAAAACGTTGGTGGAACAAGCCCAAATTCATCAGGTGAGAGCCGTTATGGAATATACTTCAGTTGTAAAAGAAGCCATGGCCAATGCGGCAGAATTTTTGGAGAAAATAGGAGAAGAGGTAGTATTGGAATAATGCTGAAAGCGGGGTTATATTACGAGTAGAAAAAACAGTCAAGAAGTATGGCACCACAAAAAGAAAAACTGATACAATTGCTACAATCGCCTGATGAAGCAAATGTAAAATTGGCTTTTGAGATAGCCAAAGGAACCCCTCTGGTAGACCTGGATAAATTTAAAAAAGGGTATTTGATCTTATGGAGGCATTTTTTTGGAGAAGATTTGCAAGGCCTGGAGCCGTCTCATATTGCGGCTCTAAATCAACCTGAGTTAGATCTAAGCCATCAAAACCTCACCCACATACCCTCAGAAATTGGCCTATTGGTAAACTTGCAAAAGCTACAGTTATTTGTAAATAACATTTCTGGTTTGCCCAAAGAAATGACGACGCTCAAGAAGCTGCATTGGTTAGGCTTGGCGGGTAACAATATGACTGATTTTAAGACTGTTTCATCACTTCGTCACTTGCGTTGGCTTAGTTTTGCCGGCAATAACTTGTCACATTTGCCGAAGGAGATTGGAAACCTGACCAATCTAAAGGAATTTAACCTTAGTTACAATCCCATATATCAAGCAGAGCAAGATCAAATCAGGGGTTGGTTGCCCAATTGTGTCATTCATTTTAGTGAGTTTGCCGAGATTGATTGAAATTAAAGGGCAAAAAAAAGAAGTCAAGATGACTTCAAAACAATGATGCTAAGAAATAAAACAAATACTACCCAGGGGGTAGCATTTGTCCTACTATCACAATTTAGTAACGCGTTCGCAATAACTGCCTGTTTTTCTCTACTGCCTGAACTGCTGAGCTTCGTTATTTTTATTGCCCATAGCGCTGCTATGGGCGCAAAAAATGCCTCGCCCAACAATCCATGCATATGATTAAATCGGACACTTATTTTGAAAGCGTTACTTAGTCCCGCACTTTTTTATAACGCTCTTCTTTTCGGTTGCGAATGTTTCCGTTGAAAAATAAGCCCACCGATTTTGAATTTTGCAGGTTTTTGTATTCTTGTTCCGTCACCCCTACGTATTCGTAAATTCCGCCTCGGCAAAAAACAACTTCCAATATTTCAGTAAATGGGTCATAAGCAGTGGATGTAATGAGTGAAGAATTGGTATGCGTACGTTTAAACTTTGTCATTATTTTTATTATTTAGTGTTCATATATATATACGTATATAGTATGCTTTTGTTGGCTTTTTTTGTTGATTTTTAGATGTTTAAAATTATGATAATCAGGGTTTTATGGTATTTTTTTGAACTGTAAATAATGGACTTAAATGAGCTGTTTTAAGTTGCTTTTATTTGTATATTTCTAATAAAAACCTTCAGGTTTAAACACTTTAATTTTGATAGTTTTTCTTGAACCAACAATAAAATAGTATCTTTGTATCCATACTACTAGACATTTTTCGGTGGTGGAGACACCAACCGAGGCGGCCGAGCCGTTGGCCGTGGGGACACGGCCAACTTGGACTAAAATGTCTAGTAGTATGCTTTGTATCTTAAAACATTCAGTGGATAGTGGACTCTCCAGGAGCTCAATTATGGAGATGATTGTACAATAAAATCAACATGGCATATACTATACTTTCATTGCCTCCTTTACCCCAAAGCCATCGTATATTATTGACCGAACAAACAAAAGATAACTTTCAGGTGGTATTACAAAGAAAAGTTCCTTTTCGATCCTTGTTTAAACCTTGGCTATTGGGAGCAATTATTGGGTTTTTATTAGGAATAATTGCCCTTACAATGTATCATTATGAGGCTGACTTTGCGGTATTGTCAGTGCCTTTCTGGATTATTTCAGTAGCCTTATTTGCCGTATTTATCAATCAGCTTACTGAACAGCAACAGTTGATTTTTTCTGACAAACAGGTAGTGATTTGTAAACAAAGGTGGATTGCTTCGGCCAAAATGCGTTTGCAACCCGAAGATACCTTTGATGTAAGCTTGCTGGCCGACAAAAAAGAAAATGGAAAAGATGAAAATTCAGGCGAACGCGTGCCTGTAGTATTTTTTAGAATGGAAGCTTTTTCTTTCTTTGAATACGCCAGCATTGAAGAAAAAAAATGGATTGTCACTGTATTACAAGGTTTCAAACAAATTTCTTCATAAAATTTACCCACCCTTGCTGAGACCGATCAATGACTTGGTATTGCTTTAATAATTCACTTATTTCGGCTTCATCCGTATTCTTAGGTATTGTGCCTTCCCCAACTCTAATAAGATTCAATAGTTGTTGGGCAGCATCCTGCACTTGGATTTCGGGATAAAATTCATCTCGAGCAAAATGCACATACTTGAGTATTTTCAATCCATCTAACCAATGAAACCAACGCTTTAAGAAACTATCCATCTGGGTGGTTTGCTGGTTGATGGCCCTGACTTGAGACCAGGTTTCTTCCCAGGAAAAAAATGCCCGAATACTCATTGGCAAATTTTGATAAATGGTGTGTAGTTTTACCTCCTCTACTTGGAACAATTGATCCGTGATATCCAAAAATGCTTTGAGATCGATGAAGGTGCGAGGGTCATAAGTAAGCAAGGTTTCAGAAGTTTGGTCCAGCCATTTTTGTTGCGCTTTGCCAGTACCAAAAGGAACCCGGTGAGAAGTACGCGAAGAAGGGTACACCGTAGTATGGGTGATTTCATAGTATTTTCCTAGCGGAGCCACTTTGTGTAAAAAGTAAAAGTCTTCTCCTGCTTTGCGACGATTCATGCCCCCCGAGAGGGCATAAGTTTCGGCACGTACTGCCATACTCGATCCAATGGTGTGATAAGCATATGGGAAACCCACAAACCGTAGTGCAGCTACATAATACCGTAAAAATAACTCATATTGGAGAATACCTTGGTTGAGTGCAGGACTTGCATCTAAACGGTGCTCAAAAAATATGGAAGCTGATTGGGCACCTTGGGTAAATGTTTGTTCGAGTGTCACCAGATAATTGGCCGCTACTCGACAGTCGGCATCCAGGCAAACAATACCTCCGTTGTAATCGATGCTACCAAAACGGTACAAAGCTTCGTCCATCCCAATCTTACGAGCCAAACCAACTCCAGCAAATTTTTTGGGTAACTCATAGGCTTGCATTAATTGAAAGCTTAAATTTTTGTAGTCTTGAGCAGTCATCCATTCAGAAGCTTCACGGATGGTATTTTGATTCTGAACCTTGGACGACGAAGGTACATGGCTACCCTGATTGACCACCACAATGACTTCTACTGGAGTTTGAGGAGATTGGCATTGGGCCAATGATTTTAAGGTGCCCACAAGATCAGGCTCGTCAAAACAAGGAATGACTATAATCATCTGAGTGTCAGGTAGGAGAGGGGAGGAAATTTGGGGAGATTGATAGCCAAATCGCTCCTGATAAAAATCAACCTTTTCTTGAAATGTTTTCGTTTTCATAGTATTACAACATATGATTTGTTATTATGCGTCGTCAACCATCGATTAAACCAACTTTCAAAATTAAGTGATTTACCATCTAAAACAATGAAAACACTTCCAACCAGTACTTTGTCATGATAAGCAAACATCAAGAGCGTAAGTAAGCCTGGACAAACCAGAAGAGATGTGAAATCAAAAATATTTAGATATGTCAAAACAATCAGTCAAAAAAGGAAGCCTACTCGTTGCCGAACCCTTTTTGGGGGATCGCAATTTTGAGCGAAGTGTTGTTTTGCTTTGCGAACACAATGAGGATGGTTCGTTTGGGTTTGTACTCAACCAAAAAGCCAATGTGATGCTAAAAGATGTACTAGAAGAAGATTTTTTACTCGATATTCCATTGTATGTAGGTGGGCCAGTACAGCAAAACACGTTGCATTTTATTCATCGTACTCCTCATTTGTTTGAAGGAGCAGCCCAAGTAACTCAAGACATTTATTGGGGCGGGGATTATGAACAACTCAAAAGCTACCTGAACCTGGGGCAACTACAAGAAAATGATATTCGTTTTTTTATTGGTTATTCAGGTTGGGGCGAAGGACAACTAGAGCACGAACTAGGACAAAACTCTTGGGTAGTGTCAGAGTCTGATTCCGAATTTATTTTTGATAGTGATCCCAAGCAGTTTTGGCGTGGAGTATTGCGTAGAATGGGAGGCAAGTATAAAGTAATGTCTCATTATCCTACCGATCCTCGCCTGAATTAATACTGGAATAAGGAAGAATTTTTTATTTGAGGTAAACTCATCAAAGTGAACCCCGTTTATAATAGCAACGATTTAAAACGTTTGTTACGTAGTACTGTGGAGTGAGTCGTTACCATTGGGTTACTCAGGCGAACTCAGTACCATCCATAATTTTGCAAAAATTGTAAAACCATTCAACTCAACAGGTTTGAAATAAACTACGTAAATACAATTTACATATTCATAATTTTTATAACAATTTTCCATGAGCGAAAACAAGAAAAACCATTCAAAACTTGCTAATCAAGTAATTAACCAACACGTATTGTGGTCGATGGCAGCTGGTGCCGTACCAGTGCCTATTTTGGATATTGCAGCGGTTTCTATGATTCAAATCGACATGGTCAAACAACTATGCGCGGCTTATGACCTGCCCTATACCGAGAGCCAAGGCAAAAGCATTGTCACCTCCATTGCAGGTAGTACCATTGCTCGTATTGCCGCCAGTGCAGTCAAAGGTATTCCAGTTATCGGGTCAGCACTGGGAGGAGTTTCTATGGTGATTTTGTCAGGAGCTTCTACCTATGGCATTGGCAAGGTATTTTTAAATTACTTTGCAATGGGTAAAGGCTTGGATGATATCGATATTGAAGAAGGTAAAAAGCAATACGAAGAAGAGTTTAAAAAAGGAAAAGACTATGCCATGACCCTGGAGAAAGAAGGCAAAGCCAAGGGACAGGCCGAAGTTTTCAATAAACTAGACAAACTCAAAAAGTTAAAAGATGCCGGAGTATTGACTGATGAAGAATTCAATACCAAAAAAGAAGAATTGTTGAGCAAAGTAAATTAAGTAAAACGGAAGAAATAAACTAATCCAAATTTAGTGCAATATCTTGGCGCTAGACAAGTCTAAAAAATTGGCTAATAGTAGCACTATTTGCTCTATTTTTTGACGAAGTATAGTGGCCAGAGATTAGCTAAATGGATTAAGTTATTTTTGTAGTTTTACTAACAACAAAAGCTCAATCTTATCATATGTGAAAGCCCCTCTTGGGGCTTTTTTTGTTGTCCAGTGTTTTGTCATCGGTATCTTATCCTAAAATATGACCTTGACAGAACACTAGCAACAAGGCATAACCCAAAGTGCGTATAGGGGAAGGTTGTATGGAATGGCTCAATAAATATGATGTTCTTGTTTACCCAAAATCCATACTACTAGACATTTTGGCTAAAGTTGGCAGTGAAGACACTGCCCACGGCGCGGTCGCCTTCGTTTGTGTCTCCACAAACGAAAAATGTCTAGTGGTATGCCCAAAATCCTAATATCTACAATAATGAAAAAAATATTGATAGTTTGTTTTGTTACTTCTTTGTTGTTTTCGTGCACCAAGCAAGATGACAACCCTACCCCACCTACGCTAACTGGGCATTGGCGTCTTGCTCAGACATTGGCCGATCCAGGAGATGGTAGCGGTGTTTTTCAAGATGTTGAGAGCGGAAAAACGTTGCAGTTTTTTGATGATGGGGTGATCAAATCTAGTGTTCCATTGTGTGACATGAATTCTATACTCACCGTGACTGGCGAAGGAACCTATGATGATTCCTTTATTTTTCCACAATTTTGTCAGATAGATGGTATTAAACTAAGTTATGAAATTGAAGGGAATAACCTAGTGGTTTATTATCCTTGCATTGAGG